>CAYZEZ010000017.1:0-30425 GCA_964477295.1 uncultured Bacteroides sp.
AGGTGTCTGAATAACAGTCATATACGAATTAGTAAATTATACGAATTTAATTACTGCTTTAATTTATGTTATTGACTATTAATACTTTACAAAGTAACTAGTACCCGGTACCCAGCAACTTGAGTTAATTAAAATTCAACAAAGAAAATGAGAAGAGTAACATTATTTTCCGTATTAGCAGTATCTTTTTTATTATTTGTTCAATCAATTAATGCAGAAATAAAGCTTCCTGCTATTGTATCTTCGAATATGGTTTTGCAGCGCAATGCCACCGTTGTGTTATGGGGATGGGCTGATGCCGGGGAGAAAATTTCAATTGAGGCCTCCTGGTTGAATGAGATATTAAATGTGGAAGCGGACATTGAGGGCAACTGGAGTATTAAAGTTAAAACCACTAACAGCAAAGAACCTCAAACCATTAAAATCAAAAGCAAGACATCGGATATTACATTAAAGAATGTATTGTTTGGAGAAGTATGGTTGTGTTCAGGACAATCAAATATGCAGATGCCGGTCAGGGGTTATAATGGACAACCCACATTTGGTACCATTATGGCGGCAGTTAAATCCAATAATCCAAATTTAAGACTATTTACGGTAGACAGGGTCGGTTCCAAGTCTCCATTAAAAGATGTAGAGAAATACACAGCATGGCAACAGGCATCCCCTGAAAGTGTCCTTGATTTTAGTGCTGTTGCTTATTTCTTTGGACAACAGTTACAGGAGATATTAGATGTACCGGTTGGAATGATCCACACTTCCTGGGGTGGCAGCAGTGTTCAGGCCTGGATCAGCGATGAGGTGATGAGTTCATATCAAGAGGTCAATCTTGAAGAGGTGGATATTACAAAAAGTACAAATCATATTCCAACTGCATTGTTTAACGGGATGATTAATCCGTTGATCCCCTACACAATAAAAGGAGCATTATGGTATCAGGGTGAGTCTAATCGTAATGAACCACGAATATACAAAGATCTTTTTCCCGCAATGGTGAAGGATTGGCGCACCCGTTGGGGGATTGGTGATTTTACATTTCTTTATGTGCAGATTGCACCTTATATGTATGGTAATAACGACGTTTTTGAATCATTTGATAATTCAGCTTTTATTCGTGAAGCACAATTACAATGCCTGGATTTGATTCCAAATTCGGGTATCGCCATTACAATGGATATTGGAGATGATTATTGCATTCATCCACCAAGGAAGAAAGAGGTTGCTGAGAGGCTGTTGTTTAACGCGCTCAACAAAGCGTATGGTTACACTGCTGTCGATTATGCAGGACCAATTTATGATTCGAAGGAGGTAAAAGAAGGCGGGGTAATATTGAAATTTAAAAATGCCGAGAATGGATTGTTTGCCTATGATGAGTTAGAGGGATTTGAGATTGCAGGAGACGATAAGGTGTTTTACCCTGCTGATGCTAAAATAGTTAACCGGATGAATATATTTGTTACAAGCGACAAAGTAACAGATCCTGTGGCTGTTCGTTATGCATGGCGAAACTGGATCGTCGGGACGCTTTTTGATACCAACCTGTTACCCGCCTCGTCCTTCAGGACAGACGATTGGGATGATGCAACAAAATTTGTAGAATAAAAATGTTTAGTTGCCTGTGCATTATAATTTCCATCAGGATTCTACCTTTGAAATATTATCGAATGATTTGAAGGATTAGAGGTGTGATTACACGCAGACTTGAGGATTTCAGGGGATGAACCCTTCATAATAAGTATTGAATTTAAGACAGGGAAGTAAAATTGGTATCAACGTTACTGATTTCGCTTAATTTGCTATTCTCACACTTCAGGGTACGTGACGGGAACTGTTTGAGAAGGTTATAGTTGTGTGTAGCCATTATAACCGCCCGTCCGGATTTGCTAATTTCCCGGAGAATCTTCATGATCCCATCAGAGGTTTCAGGATCAAGGTTGCCTGTGGGCTCATCTGCGAGGATTATTTCAGGATCATTAAGCAGGGCACGGGCGATTACCACCCTCTGCTGTTCCCCTCCCGATAATTGGTGAGGCATTTTATAACCTTTGTGCTGAAGCTCGACCTTTTCAAGTACCTCGTCAATCCTCCCGTCGATTTCTTTTTTATTTTTCCATCCTGTGGCTTTTAATACAAACTCAAGGTTGCTGTGGACGTTTCTGTCAGTCAGCAGTTGAAAATCCTGAAAGACAATCCCCAGTTTCCTCCGCAGTCCTGGTATATTCCTTGTTTTGATGTTCTGGAGAGAAAATCCTGCCACAGTACCACTTCCTTCCAGTAACGGATATTCGGCATTTATCGTCTTGATAAGGCTTGTTTTCCCGCTTCCCACTCTTCCAATAAGGTATAAAAATTCACCTTTGTTCAGCGTAAAATTTACATCGGAAAGAACGAGATGGTCCTGGATGAAAATGGTGGCGTCCTGAAACTCAATGATAGTATCTAATGACATGGTTAATCAGACATTTAATTACTTCGGCTAAGATAGTAGTAAAATGAATGAACTAAAATATTTTTTCAAATGAATCGTTTAATTCGTGAGTTGTGAGCAGTGAGTCGAAAGAATAAGCAATCCCTGATCCGCAACCCGCAACCTCTTTCCCGGGTTAATTAACAGTACAATGTTGATTAATAAATCCACTGGGAATTTATCGCTACTCTATTATATATAAATTTATCCACTGATTAATGTGCTGATATATGAAAATACAAAATTTACCGGCCATATTATTTATTGTTTTTTGTTTAATCCCGGTTCATTCAGTCAATGGTCAAAGGAGCCGGGCTGCAGAATCTGAAGATCAGGATTTTTTCAGGGGGATGGAGTTATTTAATAAGGAAAAATACGGAGCAGCCCAGGACCGGTTTGACAGGGTTGTTTCAAGGTATGAAGACAACTATGCACAGCTTAAGGAGGAAGCCTCCTGGTACAGTGCCATGTGTGCAGTGGAATTATTTAATTTGGATGCAGAATACCTCCTGTATCGCTTTATCAGTCAATATCCGGAGAGTCAGAAAGTGAACCAGTCCTATTATGAGCTGGGCATGCTCGATTACAGGAGAAATAACTATTACGGCGCACTCAAATGGTTTGAGAAGGTAGATGATTATACCCTGGAAGAAGAGGTACGTAATGAACTTATGTTCAAAAAGGGATACTGCCACTTCAAACGGGATGAGTTCGACCAGGCCAGGACAGCTTTGTTTAAAGTTAAAGACAAGGATTCGAAATATGCTTCACCAGCTACCTATTATTACGCACATATTGCGTATGAACAGGAGAATTATGAAACGGCCCTTGAAGGATTTCTGAAACTGAGCGATGATGATCTTTTCTCTTCTATTGTGCCCTACTATATCAGCCAGGTCTATTATCTGCAGCAGAAATGGGAAAAAGTCATTGAATATGCCCCTCCTCTGCTTGAATCTGTTACCGAGAAAAGGTATCCCGAAATGGCCAAGATCATTGGTGAAGCCTATTTCCATATGGAGGAATATAAAGAATCCATACTCTATCTTGAAAAGTTTAATGAATCAAACCACCGGAAGACCAATGAAGACAGGTATCAGCTTGGATTTGCCTATTATATGGAGGAGAATTATGAAAAGGCCAGGGAACTCTTTCAGTCGGTTTCCCTTGGTCAGTCTGAGGTCACCCAGAGTGCCATGTACCACCTTGCTGATTGTTACCTCAGGCTGGGCGACAAGAAGCAGGCCAGGTTATCTTTTGCCGCTGCTTCCAGGATGGACTTTGATCCTGACATTAAGGAGGATGCACTATTTAATTATGCTGTGGTCACCTATGAAATATCCTATACCCCTTTCAATGATGCAGTAAAGGTGTTTAACCATTTTATTTCGCTTTATCCCTCATCGGAAAAAACCGACCTGGCTTACAAATACCTTGTCCTGGCTTATATGGGTACAAAGAATTACAAGGAAGCAATGGTCTCATTGGAAAAGATCAAACGGAAAACACCGGATATTGAGAGGGCGTATCAAAGGGTGGCTTTTTTCAGGGGTTTGGAATTGTTTAAGAACCTGTTGTTCAATGATGCCCTGTCTAAGTTTAATGCCTCACTAAAGTATGGTAATTATGACCCCTCCCTGAAGTCCCTGTGCTACTATTGGATAGGGGAGTCGTATTACCGGTTGTCAGATTATGAGCAAGCAAGCCAATTTTATAACAATTTCTTCCTGTCAGAGGGTGCCACAAGTGTAAATGTTTTCACTTTATGTCATTATAATATGGCCTATGTATATTTTAAGCAGGGGAACTATGTTCAGGCACTCAGCTGGTTCAAAAAATTTGAGAACCTCAGCAGTTCGGTTCCTTCCGTAGCATTGGGTGACAGTTACAACCGGATCGGTGATATGTATTACCTCGATTCCAGATACCAGAAGGCCATCGAATATTACCAGAAAGCAATCGACCTGGATATGGTTGATGTGGATTATGCCCTGTTCCAGAAAGGTTTTTCACTCGGCTTACAGAATAAGCACTCCGAAAAAATTGCGGTGATGTCCAGGATCTTATCGGGATATGAAGGATCCAGTTACCTGGCCGATGCGACATATGAAATCGGCAGGAGCTATTTTATCCTTCAACAACCCGACAGAGCCATCCCGAAATATAAGGAAATAGTAGAGAATTTCCCCAACAGTTCATATGTCAGCAAGGCCTTGCTTCAATTGGCACTTATCTATTATAACCTCGACCAGGTGGATCAATCGCTGGAATATTATAAACGTGTCGTGGCTGAATATCCTGGTTCGCCTGAAGCTGAAAGTGCCCTTTCGGGGATTCGAAATGTATATGTTGATGCAAACCGCGTAAATGATTATGTAACCTATGTGAACAGCCTGGGAGAAGAGGTGGACCTGACACTGGCCGAGCAGGATTCACTTACCTATATTGCAGCTGAAAGTGTATATATGAATGGCGATTGTGATAATGCAGTAAGAAGTTTCGGTGAGTATATCCGGGAATTCGAAAATGGCCGTTTTTTATTACAGGCAAATTTCTACAAAGCGGAATGTCATTTGAGTCAACAGGCCCATGCCCATTTAAGCAATAATGAATTTGATGAAGCACTGGCATCCCTTAATTATGTGATAAGCCAGCCAAGAAACACTTTCAGCGAACCAGCACTGGTTTCTGCTTCCCGGATAAATTATAACCTCGGGAACTATTCAGTAGCCCTGGAAAATTATCTGATGCTTGAGGAGATCGCTGAGGTCAAATCAGACATTTCCCTTGCCAGGATAGGCAAGATGCGTTGTTATTATAAACTGGAAGACTATTCTTCCGTAATAGATGCTGCAAGAAGCGTACTGATGGAAGAGAAACTATCTGAAGAATTGGAAAGGGAAGCACGATTCAAAACAGCTCAATCTTATTACGCACTCGACCGGTTTGCCCTTGCCCGGGATGAATACGCCCTGGTTGCAAAGGAAGTGAAGAGCCTGGAAGGGGCGGAATCTAAATACCGGGTGGCTGAACTGTTGTTTATCCAGAAGGAATATGAGCGATCAGCCGATGTAATATTTGAGTTCATTGATATGAACACCCCTCACCATTACTGGATGGCCAAGTCTTTTATTATTCTTGCAGATATTTATCTGTTGTGGGACGATGAGTTCCAGGCTGTTCAGACGCTTCAGAGCATTATTGATTACTATGACAATACTACCGATGGTATTGTTGACCTGGCTAAAAGGAAGAAATTTGAGATAACCAGGAAGGATATGGAGGAGGAGAACAAAATCATAGAGGATACACTGGAAATCGAAATAACAGGAGGGCAGTAGTATGGGAAAAATTATCAATACGAACCGGCACACGATGAAAAGAGCAGGAAAACTAATCATCCTCCTGATAATAACCGGTATTATCTCCTGCCCGGTTGAATTAAGGGCACAGGGAGGAATCAAAAAGGAGATCATTGTGGTGCAACCCTATAAGCCTGCATTATCAGATGCATATAAGATAAATATATTGCCAACCGTCAATGATACGATCAGCATACAGCCTGATTTCGATTATTCGATCAAGCCTAAGAAAATCGAAACAGGTTTTGAGGTTCGTCCCATTACTGCTGCAAAAATGGTGGGAGAACCAATTTCAAAACTATATAAATCATATTTGAAACTGGGTGTTGGGAATTACCTTGCTCCCCTTGCTGAACTGAACATCAATACCCTTCGGTCGAAGAACCATTCAATGGGCATATATTTCATGCATCAGTCAATTAACGGAAAGATCAAATTGAACAACACAGAAAAGGTACATCCCGGTTTTAACGACAACTTACTCAACCTGTACGGAAAGAAGATTCTCCAACGGTCTGTATTATCAGGTGATTTCGATGCACACTACAGGGGCGTGAATTTCTACGGTTATAATCCCGGATTGGATACCAGTCTCGATAAGGAATCTGTACAACAGCACTATTTTTTTGTCAGTGCCGCCATGCAGCTCCATTCAACATACACTGATTCCATCCATCTGAACTACCAGGTGAATCTCGATTATGACTATTCAATCGATAAATTTGATCATAATGAACATGCAATAAAGCTTTCCGGCCAGTTTGACAAGCTGATGAATAATCAGGTTTTTGGACTAAATACTGATGTGGCGCACTACCTGAGCAGTCCATCCATTGACTCTTCAAACCGGACCGTTTTAAATATTAATCCCTGGTTTGCCAGGTCAACATCTGAATACAGTTATCTGCTGGGGATCAATATTGCAGCAGATTTACATGATGGAGGTGTAAATGTACCTGTTCATCCCAGGGCCTACCTGAAAATTAAGGTAATAGACAAAGTATTTGTACCCTATTTTGGTGTCGACGGGAAGTATGAGGTGAATAACTTCAGGAAAATGGCCGGGGAGAATAATTATTTGCTGCCGGGATTGAAAACGAAGAATACCAATCACAAGATCATGGGATACCTGGGAGTTAAGGGCAGCCTGTCGTCCAAATTCGGTTACCATGTCAAGTTTAATTACTCGCTGATCGATAATATGTACTTTTTTATTAACGATACCTCCAGCGTGCTTGGAAATCAGTTTGGGGTAGTGTATGATGACATTGAACAACTTTGTCTGACAGGAGAAGCCTCTTTCAGTCCCAACGAAAAATTGAATCTATTGCTGTCTGCAAAATATTCTCAGTTTAATATGGATTCATTACCGCATCCATGGCATACACCAAATTTTGATATGAGCCTGAGGGCCGATTACAACCTAAGGAACAAAATTGTACTGGATGGCAGTATTTTTGTCAGGGGAAAAAGGTATGCATTTAATCCTGATCCTGCCGGAGAGCCTTTTGTTTTAGAGGGTTATCTCGACCTGAGTGTGGGGGTGGAATACAGGTATACAAAGATATTGTCGGCCTTTGTCCGTTTAAATAATATTTTAGGTATAAACCAGGAGCCATGGCTTTTTTATCCCACCATGAGATTCAATGCCATGGCAGGCTTCACTTATGCGCTTTAAAGGGATAATATCAATTGCTGCCACCGGCAGCAATTGATATTATCAAAATCCCCATCAAATCAACCTTTTTTTATGTTAATTTTTTGTTGATAAAGTCCCTGATTTATAGGCACTTTTTAATAAAAAATTGCTTAATATTTTGTATCTTTGAAGTGTAATAATCAGAGTTTCTTGGCGATTTATAAACATCTGTATATCAATTACTTGATTAAGAAGAAACAAAAAGGGGAACGAAATCAGAATAAATATCCCGGAAGACGGGCAAGAAGGTCCTGCGGAGCTGTAAAAATCACTCAAATTTAAAGGCCTCATAACAATTGAACAGAAGGAAGAATTCCGGTTGTTTCTGAAAGGATTAAATGAATAAAAAGAATATGAAAAACGAAAATATACCTAAAGAAAACGAAAAGCCTGACCAGTTATTGGAAAATGGGTCTGGAGAATATTCTGCAGAGAGTATCCAGGTGCTTGAAGGGCTGGAAGCGGTAAGAAAGAGGCCTGCTATGTATATTGGGGATATCAGCACAAAAGGGCTTCATCACCTGGTGTATGAAGTAATAGATAATTCAATCGATGAGGCACTTGCCGGGCATTGTAAGGCAATCGATCTGAGCATTAACGAGGATGGATCCGTAACGGTGATGGATGATGGCAGGGGGATACCGATTGATCTTCACGAAAAGGAGAATAAATCGGCACTCGAGGTTGTTATGACCATGCTACATGCAGGCGGTAAATTTAATAAGGAATCGTACAAAGTATCCGGAGGACTTCATGGAGTGGGCGTATCATGTGTGAATGCATTGTCTTCAAAGCTCAGGGCTGAGATCCACCGCGATGGAAATATATATGCCCAGGAATATGAACGGGGTAAATCTTTAAGTGATATAAGGACTGAAGGGAAAACAGATAAGACAGGTACCATTATCACATTTTATCCTGATGACACTATTTTTACCACGACAGAATTTCATTTTGAGATACTATCATCACGACTGCGGGAACTTGCCTACCTGAATAAAGGTATCCGCCTGACTATTATCGACAAGAGGGAAAAAGTGGAAAATGGGAATGGTAATGGTAACGCGGATGGTCAGTACCGGAAAGAGGAATTCTATTCAGAAACCGGATTGGTCGATTTTGTTAAATACCTCGATGAGACACGGGAGAGGTTGACGGAGAATATTATTTACATAGAAACAGAAAAAAATGATACCCCGGTAGAGGTGGCCCTGCAATACAATACCTCTTTCAGTGAGAATGTCCATTCTTATGTCAACAATATCAATACCATAGAGGGAGGGACCCACCTGGCAGGATTCAGAAGGGGACTCACTAGGACACTTAAAAATTATGCCGAGAAATCAGGTATGCTTGCCAAATTGAAATTTGATATAAATGGGGACGATTTCCGGGAAGGATTAACTTCCATTATTTCAATAAAGGTCCAGGAACCGCAGTTTGAGGGACAGACGAAGACCAAATTGGGTAACTCGGAGGTTATGGGAGCCGTGGACCAGGCTGTAAGCACTATGCTCGCCAATTATCTGGAGGAAAATCCAAAAGATGCCAGGGTGATCGTTCAGAAGGTGGTACTGGCCGCCACTGCACGCCATGCAGCCAGGAAGGCACGGGAACTGGTGCAACGTAAAAATGTTCTCTCCGGAGCAGGGCTTCCAGGGAAACTGGCCGATTGTGCCGAAAAAGATCCTGCCGCATCAGAGCTTTACCTTGTTGAGGGAGATTCCGCAGGAGGTACGGCCAAACAGGGCCGTGACCGCCATTTTCAGGCTATTATGCCGCTGCGGGGCAAGATATTGAATGTGGAGAAAGCCATGCAGCATAAGATCTTTGAGAACGAAGAGATTAAAAATATTTTTATTGCACTGGGTGTATCCATTGGTACCGAGGAAGATAGTAAGGCACTCAACCTGGATGGACTGAGATATCATAAGATCATTATCATGACCGATGCAGATGTGGACGGGAGTCATATTACCACACTGATCATGACCTTCTTTTTCAGGTATATGCAGGAACTGATCAAGGAAGGGTACCTATATATCGCCACACCACCGCTCTATCTCATTAGGAAAGGCAAGAACGAAAAGTATTGCTGGACCGAAGAAGAACGTACAGCCACCATAAAAGAGTTCGGAGGTGAAGGAGTACATATCCAGCGATATAAAGGTTTGGGTGAGATGAATGCTGAACAGCTCTGGGACACCACCATGAATCCTGAATTCCGAACCCTGCGCCAGGTAACCATTGAAAGCGCTGCCGAGGCCGACAGGATCTTCGCCATGCTGATGGGCGATGAGGTCCCGCCCCGGAGGGAATTTATTGAAACACACGCAAAGTATGCCAATATTGATGCTTAAGTGCCATATGGCTGAAACCAACAGCAATTCGCAACCCAAACCATCTATGATATGCATCCGTACCTGATTCCCCTGGCAGGCTCTTTCATGAAGCATCGCAACTCCGAAGATGCTTCCGCCATGAAGAGGTATATGAAGGGGCAATTTGAATTCTTTGGTATTAAAACTCCTGTCCGAAAAGAACTGGTAAAACAACATGTGGCAGAATATGGATTACCGGGAAGTGACATTCTTGAGGATGTAATAAGAAGCTGCTGGGATATGCCAGAGCGGGATTTTCAGATGGTGGGTATAAATATGCTGGTAAGGCTGAACAAAACCCTCGGAAAAAAAAATGTTCCGTTGCTTGAATACCTGATAACCAATAAATCCTGGTGGGATACAGTCGATGGACTGGCCGGATGGATCGTGGCAGACCTATTCAAAAGGTATCCGGAATTAATTGTCCCGGTCACAACAAAATGGATGGATTCTGAAAATGTCTGGCTCCAGCGTACCTGCATCCTTTTCCAGCTTCATTATAAAAAAGATACCGACCTGGAATTATTATATGGATTTATTGAAAGATTATCCGGATCAAAAGTATTCTGGATCCAGAAGGCGATAGGATGGATCCTGCGGGAATATTCAAAAACCGATCCCGAAGAAGTGATCCGTTTTGTCAAGTCTCACCATCTCTCCCCGCTGAGCAAACGTGAAGCCCTTAAGGTTATCGAGCGGGCTAAGAAGAAATCTGCTTAATCGCCCCTGGTTCACTTTCCATCAGCCAAAGCTGTCGTTAACCTCCCCCTTGAAAACAAATGTTGCCGGTCCCGAAAGGACGATCTTCCCAAACTTCGTTTCCCCGGACCTTTCAAAGGATACCTCGAGTTTTCCACCGCGGGTTTGCACAGGAAACGACGTTTTATCAGTATTGGATTTTAAGGCAGCACAGATGGCTGAGGCTACGACACCGGTGCCGCAGGAAAAGGTTTCGTTTTCAACACCCCTTTCATAGGTTCTTACAAATAACCAGTCCCTTGTTTCGGATACAAAATTCACATTGATGCCATCCTTTCCATATTGCGGATAGTTTCTGATCTCTGATCCGAGCTGGAAAATATTCATCTTTTCCAGCTGGTCTACAAACCGGACGTAATGAGGCGATCCGGTGTAAAGTTCATAATGGTCTGAATGTATTTGAATATCTGATACATCCTTCATCTCCAGGTGGATTTGACCGGATTCGCTGATGGTGGCACTGTGGAGTCCATCACTAGCCTCGAACCGGGTGGTGCCGCTGACTATACCGAGTTTCGAACAAAAAGCTACAGCACATCTGCCACCATTCCCGCATAACGAGCCTTCCCTGCCATCTGCGTTGTAGTAACGCATAACAAAATCATTCTGACTGCTGTGTTGAATGATGATCAGTCCGTCGGCACCAATTCCAAATCTTCTGTCGCAAAGCCTTGCTATAATAGCCTTGTCGGGGATCTGAAAATCAGGTTCTCTCCCGTCGATCATGATAAAATCGTTACCTGTACCGTGATATTTTTCAAATGCTGTTTTCAACCCTGGTCTTGTTAAATATTCTTAAAATTAGGAACTTATTGTAACATTATGAAAGTGTGGCACGTTATGATTTTGTATTTTTGACAGTAAAGTACCTCAGGCACACTTTTTGAATGAACAAATTTCGCAATAAATTGTCAGATAGTTAAATGATTTTTTCAAGATCAGGTGAATCCTGCAAGCGCATTGGATTCGCCAAACCATGGAATTCGTTTCCATGCATGGATCATACAGGGCAATGGATTTAAGTGAAACGAGGGATTATCCCCCCGGGATCAAGGATGTTTTAACTAAAAATCTGTCTGGTAATAATAAATTAATTAATGATGAAGTTAAAGAAAACGATTGGAACTTTTTTACTGCCGGTAATTGGTGGATTGGTGGCATTGTTTCTTTATTCTCTTTTTGACCATGGCACTACAACAGTTGTAGTGAAGGAGGAACCGGCAGCCAGATATGTCAATTACCCGGAACCTGCTACAGCCGCACCTGCTGATTTTATAGTGGCTGCTGAAACGGCCGTTCATGCAGTGGTCCATGTAAAGACCAAATCAATGCGTGAAGGAACGGGTAACCCGCTTTACGATTTTTTCTTCGGCTACAAGTACAATGATCCATCACCGGTTGTTGGTTATGGATCAGGAGTTATCATTTCAGATGATGGTTACATCGTTACGAATAATCATGTGATCGAAGGGTCACAGACTGTTGAAGTGACCTTAAATGATAACCATGCTTATGAGGCCTCTGTTATTGGTACAGATCCTTACACAGACCTGGCAGTCCTGAAGATTAAGTCAGAGAATTTGCATTTTCTTACATATGGAAATTCAGATAATCTTCGTCTCGGGGAATGGGTCCTGGCAATTGGTAATCCTTATAATCTGACCAGTACAGTTACTGCCGGAATTGTCAGTGCGAAGGCAAGAAATATAAATATCCTGAGGGATAATGATAACTTGTCCATAGAAGCCTTTATACAGACCGATGCAGCTGTAAATCCGGGAAACAGCGGTGGCGCCCTGGTAAATACCAGGGGAGAGCTGATCGGGATTAACGCGGCCATTGCTTCGCGTACCGGAGCTTTCAGTGGATATTCATTCGCCATCCCGGTAAGTATTGTTCAGAAAGTGGTCGATGATATCATCGAATTCGGAGCGGTCCAGAGGGCATTACTTGGTGTTACCATTACTGAATTAACTGCAGAGGTTGCCAGGGAATACAATATAGATCAGATTGAAGGCGTTTTGGTTACAGGACTGCGTGAGAACGGTGCTGCGAAGGCCGCAGGAATTGAAAGAGAGGATGTGATCACTTCAGTCAATGGTATCCGCGTTAAGACACCCTCTGAATTGCAGGAACAGGTTAGCAGGTACAGGCCTAATGACAAAATTGGCGTAACCCTCGTCAGAAAAAATAAAGAAAAGCAGGTCACTGTTTTGTTACGTAACCTGGAAGGTGGAACGGGAATAGTAAAAAAGGATCAATCCATTTCTGTTTTAGGGGCCAGTTTTAATGAGATTTCAGGTACTGAACTGAAAAGACTTGGTCTTGAAGGGGGAGTTAAGGTAACTGAGGTGCGTGCCGGAAAGTTCAGGAGTGTTGGCATTCGTGAGAATTTTATAATTACGCAGATCAACAATAAAAAGATTAGAAATATTGATGATTTGAAGAAGTTAATTGAAAGTGCGGAAGGTGGAGTTTACATTGAAGGAGTTTATCCTGATGGATTAATTGCATATTACGCCCTACGTTTGTAACTTTGTCTGGACAGACTTTTTAGATAGGACAATAATTCGCAAAATAAACAACCGGCCATGTCCTGAAACAACCAACGGACAAACGGTATGGACAAGCCCTTCATAATCGGAAAGAAAAAAATCCTGTCTTCGGTGTAAATAATTGTTAGGTTACTTGACAAGTATTGTTAAATGGTATAATTTCGCAAAAATTTTTTCGGGGAGATATAATGAGACAGCTTAAAATAACAAAATCGATTACCAACAGGGAAAGTGCTTCTTTGGATAAGTATTTGCAAGAGATTGGAAAAGAAGAGCTTATTACTGTTGAGGAAGAAGTCGAACTTGCGCAGCAGATTAAAAAAGGTGATCGTGACGCGTTAGAGAAGCTGACCAGGGCAAACCTGAGATTTGTCGTTTCAGTGGCCAAGCAGTATCAAAACCAGGGATTAAGCTTACCCGATTTAATCAATGAAGGAAACCTTGGGTTGATCAAGGCCGCAGAGAAATTCGACGAGACGCGTGGATTTAAATTCATCTCCTATGCTGTCTGGTGGATCCGGCAATCGATATTGCAGGCACTGGCTGAACAATCCCGGATTGTCAGGCTGCCCCTGAACCAGGTTGGTTCACTCAATAAGATCAATAAAGCATTCTCAAAGTTTGAACAGGAGTTTGAAAGGACACCCTCTCCCGAAGAACTGGCTGAATTACTTGAGCTTCCTAAAGAAAAGGTATCTGATACCCTGCGTGTCTCAGGACGGCATGTTTCTGTCGATGCACCTTTTGTGGATGGGGAAGACAACAGCCTTCTTGATATACTGCCGAATAACGATTCTCCTAATGCCGACAAGACATTACTGAACGAGTCGCTCTCAAGGGAAATCGACAGGGCTCTTGCCACACTCACAGAAAGGGAAAGGGATATTATTAAACTTTTCTTTGGTATTGGTATCCAGGAGATGACCCTTGAAGAAATTGGAGAGCAGTTTGGATTAACCAGGGAAAGGGTACGTCAGATCAAGGAAAAAGCAATCAGGAGACTTCGTCATACATCCAGGAGCAGGCTTTTAAAATCATACCTCGGCTAAACCCCGGTGATCTATGATTGAAGATTAACGATTTTTGATCTCAGAAGTAATAGAGAAATATGATCCTCTGCCAGACGGTGGGGGATTTTTTTGTACCCATTACCCACACCCTAAACCCTACATCACAGATCACAGATCGTTAATCATTAATCTGAGATCACTTCTTTTATTTAATCAGGACGGTATCTATGAAGGCTGAATAACCTGCAAAGATTCCAAAACCGTTTTCAATGTTTGAGTAGAATTCAGTCTGTTGTTGCTGTTGCTGCTGCGATTTGTGCCACGATTTAGCATATAAGTAGTAGGCTTCACTTATATTTTTTAAATAGAAGAATAGATTGAAAGATTCAACACTATCATCGCTCAGGTTGAGGTTGTTAAAATCGATCATGAATGTTAAATCATGTTCCTGACCATTAATTAACTGATCTGAAAAATAAAAGATGTTTCTGGTTAATCCGCCAAAATTATAATCTTCAGTGATAGGATCAGTAATTATTAAAGGAACCTGGTAGATCTCTGTCGATATTATTTCGTTATTTTCTACTTTATGAAAAAGTATAGGGGTGTCAATGTAAACTTCAACCAGGTAATAGTTTATGGCAAGGTTATCGTCTTTGAAGTGAATTGTACAATCCAGGTATCGGCCTTCTAATATTGACGTGTCAAGTTTTACGCCAAACATTTCCCGGGGTACTATGTCTGTTGATTCTGCCCTTCCCAAACCAGGTGAAGAAACAGTCAATGTATATTCCTTGTCATATTCAGGTATGGTAGTGGAAGTATACATTCCATTTGCCTTGTGCAGCATTTGTTCAAGGAAAACATCATTTTCATATAGATTTACCTCAGCATCCGGTAAGTAGGCGATGGTATCCTGTGACAGGACAGAAATAGTTTGGCTTACATGTCCCTCAAACAAATTATCAGGGGAAAAGAAGCAATTGATCACGATCTTACTTGCCTGTTTTTCAATATCCATTTCCATTTCTTTCAAACAGGATGTTGAAAGGACCAAAGTTGCAAGTACATATATTTTAATATTGGATCTCATTTTTGTTAGAAGTGGAATGAATACTTGAAATATGGCATAACGGGGAACAGGCAAATAGAGTTCATAACTTTACTGCTGTTATTATCTCCGATTAAGGCATCGTAGTCAGTATAAACGATAAAAGAATTATGGTGATTATAGGCATTGGTAACACCGAAAGACCAGGTTCTTTCAAAATGCCTTTTCTCTTTATGGAGATTAATACCAATATCAAGTCTTTGATAATTAGTTAATGTATAAGCATTTTTTTTGCTATATAAAATCACATCGTTTTTATTACTGTTGAAAAAGCCTGTATTTATATTGAAATTTGAGACGTATTGCATCTCTGGAAGAGTCATTTTCCTGCCACTTGCATAAACCCAGATAATTCCCAAATCAAAACGATTGCTAAAGGTATGATTGGCGACCAGGCTTAAATCATGTCTCCTGTCAAAAATATACGGAAACCGTTCTCCATTATTGATATTATCAAACTGTCTTTCTGTCTTTGAAATTGTATAAGCCAGCCAGCCGGTTAATTTTCCCTCTTTTTTTTCAAACATCAGTTCCAGGCCTTTAGACCAGCCTTTGCCCACTTCGAATATATCTTCCCACAACACCGGATTTTCGTTGTATGCAAAATTTTCATTATCTGACAGAACATTTTCTTGTTTTTTGAGAAAACCTTCAATTGTTAAATCAAACATCTTATCCGGTGTATAAACAAATCCTATGGCTACCTGGTCGCTTCTCTGAGGTGGAAGGTTATCTGTGACAGGAAGCCATACCTCAGGATTCATGCTCAGATTTAGCAGGTTATTTTTATAATATATCTCTAAAATATTTGGATACTGCTGAACATATTGGTTCATCCTTGAATAGGATGCTTTTACTGAAAGTTTGTCTGGCAAAATAACAAATACCGTTGAAAGGCGGGGCTCAAAGGAATGATAGGTTTTATCTTTAACAGAGTAGGATGAATAGTGCAATCCGATATTTGTTTTCATAAAACCGAACAGGTCAATTTTATCTTCAATATACAGGTGAAACTCATTGGAATATATATGCCTGTTATAAAAGGTGGAATCGAATAGAACGGTATTTAAGGTATCCGAGATTTTGTTGTGTTTTTCCAACGGGAGCCACTTGTGGTAGGTGTAATTTGTACCAAACCGTAAATAATGATTTTGATTTGGTATATAGGTGAAACTGATTGAGGCCGAAAAATCTTCCAGACCCGAAGAAGCGTTTTCAACTATGAATCTCTTTTGATTTGCTACCTCAGAAAAGGCATTACTGTTATAAATTGCATCATATCTGCTATAGATAAGATTGGTATGGAAAAACAGGTTTTTTCCTGCAATCTGGCTCCATCTTAAGGTGGTTGTCAGATTACCCCAGCCTGTATTAAAATCAACATAATCATCACTATCATCCCTTAATATATTATTGTCGAACTTTAATGCCAGATCATCTTTTCCTGTATATGCGCTTAGAAAAATTTTACTCTTAGGAGAAAATTCATAGCTGATTTTACTATTTAGATCATAGAAATGATAACCGCGAAGGAAACCATTATCAGAAAATGGCCGTGCAATCAAATCGAAGTAGGTTCTTCTCCCGGATAATATGAACGATGATTTATTTTTAACAATTGGCCCTTCCAGGGTAAATCTTGAGGAAAGCAAACCTATACTTCCTTGTCCTGCGAAAGATTGGTTATTTCCTTCCTTCATTCTGATATCCAATACTGAAGATGTCCGTCCGCCATACCGTGCAGGAAAACCTCCTTTGATAAAATCGACATTATGAATTGCATCCGTGTTGAAGACAGAAAAGAAGCCCCACAAGTGATTCACATTATAGACCGGGGCGCCATCAAGCAATACAAGATTATCGCCCTGGCCACTGCCCCGTATATGCATACCGCCTGTTCCTTCTGTACCGGAATGAACTCCTGGTAGTAATTGTATCGTTTTTACCAGATCATTTTCGCCAATTAATTGTGGAATGTTTGATGTCTTTTGAGGATCAATCCGTGCAACGCTCATTTGTGTAGAGTTCACTTTATCATGCCTGTTACCGGTTACAACAATTTCTCCCAGATAGCTACCTGGTGCAAGCAGAATGTTGATAATTGAATCACGCTGGAAATTGACTGAAATGGTCTTACTTCTATAACCTACAAATGATATTTCCAGGGTTTGCGATTGGTCAACATTGATACTGAAATAACCATATTCATTAGTAATTACCCCTGTTTTGGATTGCGTATTATATATAGTCGCATTTATGAGCGCTTCGCCGGATAATGAATCCTTCACAAAACCACTGATATTCAGGTTTTGTGAGTAATTGGATTTAAACATTAGCATCAGGGCGGCAATTAAATAAATCCGTAGGCTCAATATATTTTGCATTATTGGTTGAAGACTAAACGCACGACAGGGCAATTAATTACTCAGGAAAGGATATTTGAGTTATACTTCTTAGGAATTCCATGCAAGAAGTGAAAGGGATTTTATTTTATGCATCTTCTGATATTCATTATTTATTATTCAGCTTTTCTCACCCAAATCCCATTCTCACACTCTACCTGGCAAATCATAAATCGTTAATCATTATTCTTGGATCTTAATATCTCTTCCAGCTTCCGAATCTCATCCCTGAACCTCGCAGCTTCAATAAAATTCAATTCCTTTGCAGCCTTCTCCATCGATTTCCTGGTCTTGTCAATGGTTTTCTGCAGTGCCGCCTTGTCCATATACTTGATCAGGGGATCGGCAGCCACGTTAACCTCTTCGGGCTCAACATAGTAGTCGCCCTGCGTAATGGTTTCAACCGGTCTGCCCATGAAATTCTTTGATGCTTTTATGATCTGTCTGGGGGTGATATTATTTTTGACGTTATATTTTAATTGTTTTTCGCGGCGGCGACCGGTTTCATCGATTGTGCGCTGCATTGAGTTCGTAACGTTATCGGCATACATGATCACCTTCCCGTTAAGGTTCCTGGCGGCCCGGCCCGCTGTCTGGGTCAGTGATCGCTCCGATCTGAGGAATCCCTCTTTATCGGCATCGAGAATGGCAACCAGCGACACTTCAGGCAGATCGAGACCTTCCCGTAACAGGTTGATCCCAACCAATACATCGAAGGTGCCTTTTCTTAAACCTTCTATGATCTCCACACGCTCCAGTGTATCGATGTCAGAATGAATGTATCGGGTACGGATATTTAACTTGACCAGGTATTTGGTCAGTTCTTCTGCCATTCGCTTGGTCAGGGTGGTCACCAGGATGCGTTCTTCTTTTTTAACCCTGTCATTAATTTCGCCCAGCAGATGGTCAATCTGGTTTAAGCTTGGCCTGACATCAATGACCGGATCAAGCAATCCGGTTGGCCGGATCACCTGCTCAACAATAATTCCTTCGCATTTTTCCAGTTCATAATCGGCAGGTGTGGCGCTTACATAGATCACCTGGTTGATCATTTCCTCAAACTCATCAAATTTCAGCGGGCGGTTATCAATAGCAGCGGGTAGGCGAAAACCATACTCAACCAGATTTTTTTTTCGCGAATGATCTCCCCCGAACATGGCCCTAACCTGTGGCAAGGTTACGTGACTTTCATCCACGAACATCAGGAAATCTTTCGGGAAATAATCAAGCAGGCAGAAGGGCCTGGCACCGGAAGGCCTGCCATCGAAATACCTGGAATAATTTTCAATGCCCGGGCAGTGCCCCAGCTCTTTGATCATCTCCAGGTCATAGTTGACTCTCTCCTCTATCCTTTTGGCTTCCAGGTCCTTACCGTTATCTTTAAAGAATTCAATCTGCCTGATCAGGTCATTTTCGATCTGTTCGATGGCTGACTTCATGCGGTATTTTGTTGTGACAAAAATATTGGCAGGATAGACGAAAACCTTTTCAAATTTTTCCAGTGTATTTCCATTAAACGGATCAAAAGAGGATATTCCCTCAATCTCGTCCCCCCAGAAGACAAACCTGTACCCAAGATCATGATAGGCGAGAAACACGTCCACGTTATCACCCCGAACCCTGAATGTTCCCTTTTTGAAGTCGATTTCATTCCTGGAATACATGCTGTCAACCAATTTCCTGAGTAATTCGTTCCGCGAGATTTTTTGTCCAACCTCGATTTGCAAAGTGTTTTCATAAAAATCTTCGGGATTACCGATACCATACAGGCAGGAAACAGAAGAGACCACTATAACATCCTTTCTTCCCGACAGCAGGGAAGAAGTGGTGCTCAAGCGCAGTTTTTCAATCTCATCATTGATCGACAGGTCTTTTTCTATGTAGAGGTCTGTGACAGGCAGATATGCCTCGGGCTGGTAATAATCATAATAGGATACAAAATATTCGACTGCATTTTCGGGGAAGAACTGTTTGAACTCTCCATATAGCTGGGCAGCCAGGGTTTTATTATGACTTAATACCAGGGTGGGCCGTCCAATATTCCGGATGAGATTGGCCATCGTGAATGTCTTCCCCGAACCGGTAACACCGAGGAGTGTCTGGTATTTTTCATTATTCATTATCCCCTCTGTCAGCTGCTTAATTGCCTCCGGCTGATCTCCTGTGGGTTTGTAGTCTGATGTTAGTTTGAAATCCATGAAGATGTTCTTCGTTCACTTGCCGTCTGTTTTAGCTGACGGATCAAAGATTGATCATAACAATCGGGCTGAAGCCCGGATTCTTTTTCGGACTGATATATCCGTTAGTTAAAACCGATGGCAATCGATTTATTCCTTAGTAAATGTCACATAAACCGGAAAATGATCACTAACTCCTCCATAGTAGTTCGGCCCTCCATATGTACGATTCGGTACCTTCTGACCCAGTCTTTCATCATTGTACAACATCCATTCGGCACTGAAAATTTTTCCACTGTAATAATTTGTGTGTAGCCCTGATCCTGGTGACAGCAGTGCCTGGGAAATGATGATCTGATCCAGCATATTCCAATTTCCCCGGTAATTGTATGTCCCCTTGTTCTCGTCATTGTGCATGTCATACATCAGGTTGTACAGGTCCCTGTCTGATGCATTTTTTTTCTTGTTATTGGCCATCAGCATCCCGAATATGCTGTTATTTGTGGGTTCATCATTGAAATCTCCCATGATGATAATTTTAGCATCATTATCGCTGTTCAGCAGCTTATCAATTTCCTTCCGCAGGGCCACAGCAGCAAATATTCTTTTCGGTTCTGACTCCCTCAGTCCATCCCTTCTTGAACTCCAGTGGTTAACAAAAAGGTGTAACGTTTCATTATCGCTGGTCTGTCCCTTTACATACAAGATGTCCCTTGTGGTTTCAGTTGAATCAAAAGGAAACACAACCGGAATGGCTTTTTTCTCAACAACAGTAATTTCTTCCGTCCTGTAAAGAAGTGCCACATCAATACCCCTGATATCAGGACTTTCAATATGCACAACACCATAATTCCCTTTACGCAAAGCATCTGTCCGGATCAGGTCCTGCAGAACCTCATCGTTTTCAACCTCAGCCAATCCTATGATTTCAGGTAATTCTGATGGATTCACTGACTGAATAACATGTGCAATGTCACCCAGTTTCTTTCCGTAGCGCTCCTGGTTCCATTTCTTTTCAGATCCAGGGGTAAATTCCTCATCAACCTTGTCCGGCGCATCCAATGTATCAAACAGGTTTTCAACATTATAGAACATTACTATCCATGGGTCCTCCTTTTTCTGAGCTGAGACAGCCAGTGAAAGGATGAGAAGTAATACGGTAATCTTTGATTTGAATTGATTCATAAGTGTAGATATTTGAGCTTACAAATTTAGCAGAATAATAATCCCGGAGAGAAGAATTCGGTCACGGTTTAAATAACCAAAAGAATTTTTTATCTTTAGATTTATGAAGGCATTGTTTCTTATTTGTAAATAATTCTGGAAATTGCCATAACAAATATCATGTAAATCATGTCAGATCAGGATGCCAATCTCTTGAAGCGGATCTCAAAACTGGCCAAACAAAACCAGGAACTTATTGAGCAAAATGAAAAGCTCAGCAAGGAAAACGACAAGATACAGGAAGAATTAATTTACCTGCAGGAAATCCTGGACGAATTCAAGAAGGGGGGGGCAATACCTGAGGTCCGGGATGCCGATCGCCCCAGGGCTCTGAGATTTAAGATGGCTACAGTATTGTATGCCAATATTCATGGTTTTTATAAGATTACAGAGGGAATGGATTCGGAGAGGCTGATGGATGAATTGGACGAGGTTATGTTTACATTTGATAAGATACTTAAGAAATATAAGATACAGAAGATCAAAACCATTGGTGACTCTTACATGTGTGCCGGCGGTGTTCCGGTTAAAAATATTACCAATCCTGTTCAGGTGGTGATGGCCGCGTTAGAGATGCAGCAATTCCTGGATGAATTTGAAAGCCACCTTGAGGAGGAGAAAAGAATATGGGATATTAAGATGGGTATTCATACAGGTCCGGTTACCGCCAATGTACAGGGAAAGAAAAAGGTATCCTATGATATCAAGGGTGATACGGTGAATATTGCCACAAGAATGGAAGCTTCAGCAGAGTTTGGAAGCATCCTTATCTCGGTTATGACGTATGAGTTGACCAAGGAATTCTTTGTCTCCGAATATTCCGGGAAATTGCCGGTCAAATACCACAAGGACCTTGAGATGTTCAAATTAAGGGGATTGAGGCCGGAGTTCTCTGATGATGACAAGGGGATCGTCCCGAATGAGGCATTTAGTACCAAGTTTAAATTAATCCAGTTTACTGATATGCAGGAGATTATACTTGACAAACTGGAACAGGGACTTCCTAAATATCTCTATTACCATAATGTTAAGCACACCGTCGATGTGGTTACTGAAGTTGAGCTAATCGGTTGGGCTGAAGGATGTTCCGATGAAGAGATTGTGTTATTAAAGACAGCAGGACTATTCCATGATGCCGGCCATACCATTGGATATGATAATCATGAGGAGTACGGATGTGATATGGCGAGGGATTTTTTACCAAAGTATGGATACAGCGAAGAGCAGATAGAAAGGATTTGTGATATTATTATGGCCACCAAAATGCCTCCAAAGCCTAAAGATCTGCTGCAATCCATTATATGTGATTCAGACCTGGATTACCTGGGCCGGAGCGATATGATACCCGTTTCAAATACCCTGTACAAGGAATTGAAAGAGCAGAACAAGATCGGAACTTTCAACGATTGGAATAAGCTGCAGGTAAAATTCATTACAGTACATCAGTATTTTACTGAAACCGCAAGGAATCTGCGCGAGGTAAATAAACAGAAGCAGATTGAGCGGATCAAGGCTCTTATTACTGAGGAGGATTAACCCTGAAAAAACAAGACCTCCAAGGTCTAGACCTCCGGAGGTCTAGACCTTGGAGGTCCTTTCACTAAAAAATATAAAAATATCAAATTAAGATATTGATAATCAAATATATGAACGCTCAGGACCTTGGAGGTCCAGGCTAAATTACATCAACTATAAATTATTGCCTTATGAAACGCATTCGCCTTTCATCTACCCTTAAATGTTTATCTGTTGTATTCGTTTCCTGTTTAGTTCTGTTGAGCTGTAACCAGGAGAAAAAAGTTCTGCAAGTGGTCACCGTTTCCGGTTGTGGATTTATTGATAATTTGTCTATGCACCATTCTCAATTCGGATCCCTGGCTGACTCGGGTGAAACCAGTGCTTTGCTTGTATCCGAAGGAGACCTGCTTATGGCTTTCGGTGAACCCGATGAATTCATAGGCTATATTGTATACAGAGAAGAATATGGACAACATCTTGAATTTAAATTTGATACTGTTACACCTGGATTACTTAAAATTAATGATAAGATCCATTCATTATACCTGGATAATGATCCTGAATTAAACGAATGGATAGGTAAAATGCCTGGTGTAGATCTTTCGGAACTGGATTTATTATATGTAAGTGATGTGAATGGAGAAGATGATTTAGCTGCAATCAAAATGATTGCTGAAGCTAACCCTGACATTGGACTATCCCTTGAAAATATCGATAGTCTGGAACTGGTTTATAAGATAATTGAAATGTTCCATCCTACATGTTTAATCATTATGGATATTGAGTTGGATAGCCGTATAAATGAGCTTTCAACAAACCTTGAAAATCTTGATTTGGTATTACTGGGTGAAGAAAACCTGCAGGCAGGTGATTTCCTGTATGAATTGCCCGGATTAAAATCATTGATCATTGATGGCTGGGATCCCGATGAATCAGGTCATATTCAATTTGAAAAAATGCAGAACCTGGAATCGTTGACAATAGCCGAATCAGGAATCAGATCCATGGATGTTCTGGGTGAATTGGATCAGCTATCATCTTTATATTTAATCTTGTGTGAATCCCTGACTGACATCTCACACATAAAGACCTTTTCGGAACTTCAGTGTTTAAGCCTTATGGGATGTGATACACTAACAGAACTGTCTGTATTAAAGGAGATTCCATCGTTGCAATACCTGTCCTTTCCAACTGAAGTAAGCCAGCCAGATTTCGATGGTATCCTGGAACATCATCAATCATTACAGGGTATCGAATTACTCGAATGTGACAGCCTTACCGATTTATCTTCCCTTACCAGACTTCAGGAGTTAAAGGCATTGTCAATTTCAATTCAGGAGATTGATTACAGCACGCTTCAACAACTTACAGGAATTGAGCTGATTGTAATTGATGAGATTGAGTTTGGAAAGGAGGAGGATATTGCGGCCCTCAAAGAGGCTTTGCCAGATGCGCATATTGTCCCGGGAGGGGGATTCTGTATGGGATCGGGATGGATCCTGGTATTGCTTCCGGTGTTGTTGCTGGCATTTGGTTACAGAAGGATAATCAGGAATTGATCATCTCAGGACTGGAATGTATTCCCTGTTCAAAATACCCAATGAAAAGATCTCTGTTCTAGTTGAAACCGTACTATTGATCTTTGGGATTGGTATTTTTGCATGGTTCATCCAGGAAGAAAATTATTTAAAATTTGTTGCTTTTGGTGGGTTATTGCTAACCTCACTCGTTATTTCCGCCATCATTGTTAAATCGGATTCTCCTCTTGACTTTTTTGGATTAAACCGCTTTAATAAAAGGATCTTGTTTTTTTGTGTTGGTGGGATATTTATTGGTTTATTACCGGCATTTTACGGCAGGTACTATTATGATTTACCGGATTTCCCCGGCCCTCTTACGATTATTGCCCTTGTTTCTCCTCTCATTGGAATTACCGAGGAACTTGTTTTCAGGGGATATATTCAGGGCAGGTTACGGATTATTGGAGTGGTCGGATCTATATCTATAGCCTCTGCCGCCCACGCTATTTATAAATTACTTGTCGTGTACTCTGTTAATGATTTAGTTGAAGTGAATTTTCTTGCCCTGGTCGGACTCACATTTGGATTCGGGATTATTGCCGGATTACTGCGAGCCGGATCCCGAAGTGCAATACCAGCCATGGTAGCACATGCATCCTTTGATCTGCTTATGTACGGCGATTTTACCTCAATGCCAGTCTGGGTGTGGGGGTAGGTTTTGAGGAACCTCCACCTCAAGCAGGTTGTTCTCACCGAACTTTACCTCCGGTGTAATATCATTTTCAAACTGGTAAAAGCCACCCTGGTGAGCATCTCCAGCTGGTTTCCCGTTAATTTTTACATAGGTGTCGGTCATTACAGCTCCAAATACTATATATTTTGTCTTGTTTTTCCACTCTTCCGGAACACTGAATATATGTTTGTACATTCCACGTTCATCTGCTTTTTTATCAAACCATTCGTAGTAATATTTTCCAAAACCCTGCAGCTCCCAGCAGCTTGGAACGGCATTGGTTGTCCATTCATCGCTGTTCCTTCCTTCAGTGCATTTAAATACCCAATTCAACTGTATGATCATAGCCCGTTCCTGACAGGTATTTAATGATGGTTTCCTGAGCTTGAATTTGAGTGGCGAGAACCAGAAAAAACATTGCAGAGGTAAACAAATTCATACGGGAATAGTATTGAGTTGTTTTTAGAGAGCCTAAAAATAATGAAATTCGGAAATAATAAAGGGTAACCATTTGGAAGAGTTGGCGAAAGTGTAGAACTTTATAACCGAATAATAGAGTTTATTGTCAACCTGTAACCTGTAACTTTAAAACGTGTTAATAATGAAGAGCCCCAGCACCTGCGTCCGTAATTTTCTCTTTGCCTTATCAATACTGTTTCTCATGGGAGCTTGTGAGAAGAAGACTGATACGGTAAGCGATTATCCCATCAAACCTGTACCATTCACTGCAGTGCAGGTTACAGATAATTTCTGGGCTCCTCGCATTAAGAGAAATTATGAAGTCACTGTTCCTATTGCATTCAAACAATCTGAAGAAACAGGACGGATTAAAAATTTCCATATTGCCGGTGGATACGAGGAGGGTGAATTTTGTTCCAACTACCCCTTTGATGACTCAGATGTTTATAAGATAATTGAAGGAGCCAGTTATTCACTGCAAATGTTCCCGGATTCTGCTCTGGAATCTTACCTTGATACTTTGATCTATTATATTGGACAAGCACAGGAAGAGGATGGTTACCTGTATACTTACCGGACCATTATGGGTAATAATTCTCACCCGTGGGTTGGACCAACCCGGTGGACTAATCTTGACTACAGTCATGAGCTGTACAATCTGGGACACATGTACGAAGCAGCTGTAGCTCATTTTCAGGCAACAGGCAAAAGAACCTTACTTGATATTGCTATCAAGTCGGCTAATCTTGTATACAATAACTTTGGATGGGGAAAAATTGAAAAATACCCCGGACACCAGGAAATAGAGATTGGCCTGGTTAAGTTATATCGTGTTACCGGTGATGAAAGATATCTTGAGCTGGCAAAATTCTTCCTTGATGTCAGGGGAGGAGGAGAGGAATACAACCAGGCCAATAAGAAGGTGGTTGAACAGACAGAGGCAGTGGGACATGCAGTCCGTGCCGGGTATATGTATGCTGGTATGGCCGATGTAGCTGCCCTGACCAATGATCCGGCCTATATTAATGCCACGAGGGCCATATGGGAAGATATTGTGAAGAAAAAATTGTATGTCACCGGGGGAGTTGGCGCAACCGGCGGAAATGAGGGATTTGCCGGGCCTTATGAACTGCCCAACATGTCGGCTTATTGCGAGACTTGCGCATCCATAGCCAATGTATTATGGAATTTCAGGATGTTCCTGCATTCCGGCGAGGTTGAATTCTATGATGTGCTCGAACGTACATTGTATAATGCATTGCTTTCCGGCCTGGGTCTGACGGGTGATCTGTTTTTCTATTCCAATCCATTGGAATCATACGGCCAGCATCAGCGGCAGGAATGGTTTGGCTGTGCTTGCTGCCCTTCCAATATCAGCAGGTTTATCCCTTCTATCCCGGGATATATATATGCCACAGGCGAAAATGATCTGTTTGTTAATCTTTACATGGCCAATAAGGCCAATATTGATGTGAACGGGGTAATGGTAAATGTCCGCCAGGACACCAAATATCCATACAATGGTGCGATAAAATTTATCCTGGATCCTGCGCAGGAGACAACTTTTACATTAAACCTGAGGGTTCCGGGCTGGGCAAGAAATGAAGCAGTTCCCAGTGATCTGTACCATTTCATTAAGCATTATGAAAGTGAAATCACCGTTACAGTGAATGGAGTAAAACAGACACTTAACATCATTGATGGTTTTATCCGGCTGAATCAATCCTGGAGGCCAGGTGATATAGTCGAGGTTTATTTTCCTATGCCTGTAAGATTAATTGAAGCCAACAAGCTGGTCAGGGCCGACCAGGGAAGGCTGGCTGTGCAGCGCGGCCCACTGGTTTTTTGTGCGGAATGGCCAGATAATCCTGGCGGACATGTTCTCAATCAGGTGTTTGATCCTGATCAGGACTTTACCGAAGAATTTCTGCCTGATTTTCTGGGCGGCACAATGATTTTAACCGGATCATCCATGCCAGCTAATAGAAAACTGGATGATGAGGTTGAGGTAGGAGAGAGGCAGGATCTGAAACTTATCCCATATCATCTCTGGGCCAACAGGGGGCCTGGTGAGATGATGGTCTGGTTACCTCTTTCGACTGAAAAGGCAAGGCCAATTCCAGCGCCTACCATTGCCTCTAAAAGCAAAGTTTCTGCTTCAAAGGTGACAAAACAGCTGGTGGGCCTGAATGATCAGTTCGAGCCGGAAAACTCTAATGACCACACGGCAGCCCGGTATCACTGGTGGCCGGATACTAACATGGTTCACTGGGTACAGTATGATTTTGAGAAAACAGAAACAGTGCAAAGAGCTGAGGTTTATTGGTTTGATGACAGCCCAGACGGGGGATGCCGGATCCCGGCTTCCTGGGAGCTTCAATATATATCGGGCGGAAAATGGCTGCCAGTGAGTAACCTGGATGAATATACCGTTACAAAGGATGAATACGATATAGTGAAATTTAAACCAATAAAAACAAAAGCTTTGAGGATGAATGTAACTTTGCAGGAGAATTGGTCGGGTGGTATCTTGGAATGGAAAGTATTTTAAGAAGTAGACAGTAGACAGTAGAAGAGCGCAAAATAAAAATAAATCATTATGAAAAGAGCAATTAATTATTTATGGATTTTACTATTATTGATAGCAAATTCATGCCAGGAACCGGCCAAAACAAAGCACATTTCTGTGGAATCCTTCGGCGAGATCGACGGGAAGGAGGTATTTCTTCATACCCTGACCAATAGCACGGGCAGCCAGGTGAAAATCACTAACTACGGTGCCAAGATTGTATGGATATCAGTTCCCGATAGAAATGGAAACCTGGAAAACATCACCTTTGGATATGAAACTCTGGCTGGTTATGAGTCAGGTGATAGCTACTTTGGTGCTGTGGTGGGCAGGTATGCCAACCGGATCGCTAAGGGTCAATTTACACTGGACGGTCAGGTTTATAACCTGGCCATAAACAATCCGCCAAATTCATTGCATGGAGGCCCGGGAGGATGGCATAGTGTGCTTTGGGAAGTCGAAGAGACTACGTTCAACGAACGTCCGGCACTTCACTATACCTACCACAGCCCGGATGGAGAAGAGGGATACCCAGGTAACATGAAAGCGGAAGTTTTTTATTCCTGGACCGACGATCATAAATTGATTATCAATTATGTCGTTTCCACCGACCAGAGATCGGTTTTAAATATTACCAATCATGCTTATTTTAATCTTAAAGGAGCAGGAGAGGGCAATATTCTTGATCATGAGCTACAGATTTTTGCCTCCCGTTTTACACCTGTTGACAGCACCCTGATTCCTACAGGTGAGCTCAGATCCGTTAAAGGAACGCCATTTGACTTTTTAGAGCCTCATCTTGTTGGGGAAAGAATTGACGAACCTTATGATCAGCTGATCCTGGGACGTGGCTATGATCATAATTATGTTCTCGACAATCCCGGTGATCTGGAAGTGGATGCCATTGTTTATGAGCCGGTTAGTGGCAGGCAGATCGAGATGCGTACTGACCAGCCGGGTGTTCAGTTCTATTGCGGTAACTTCCTGGACGGATCGCAGAAGGGTCATGGCGGCAAGGTATATGAATATCGTGGCGGCCTGTGCCTGGAAACCCAGCATTTCCCCGACAGCCCCAACCAGCCCGATTTTCCATCGGTTATCATCGAGCCGGGCAAACCTTTTTCTTCATTTACAATTTACAAATTCCTGGTGAGAGAATAGGTTGTTGTCAAAACTGCCCGGATTATTGTATGCCATTTATTGGCTCTGGTGCTACTAATAAAAACCGTCAGGTGTTCAATGTATAATTTTATTTGCTGTGGCAAGAGAAGGGCACAATAATTGCAATGAAAAAAATTATTAAATCGGTACTATATGAAAACAGAGAATTTAATTTCAGCAATCCTTCTGTTGCTTTTAATCCACGGATCAGCAATTTTAGCCCAGGACAAAACAATCATCACGGGAAGGGTAACTACATTTGGTGTGATCCCGCTCAATAATGTGGAAATAATTGCATCAAAGTCGGGTAAAAAAACCGTTACAGATTCTATGGGATTCTTCAGCATCAGCTGTGAGGAAAAGGATATGATCAAAGCGTATGCTTCAGGATTTGATTCTAAAAGACTAAAGGTCAGGGATACTGTTTCGTTGCACTTTGATCTTGTATACAGCAATACTGAGCACAGTATGGCTGATGCAACAGGGAATGGTCATATATCCCGTAAAGAACTTGAAGAAGCTATAAAGAAATATCCGCTGAAAGGAGAAAAGGATTATTCACGTTACAACAATATCTATGATTTAATCAAGACCGAGATCTTTAATGTGAATGTTAGCGGAACATCGATCACCACAACCAAACCCTCCTCGATGAGTTTAAGCCAGGAGGTTTTATGTGTAGTAAACGGTATCATCTACGATGACATTTCGTTTATTGTACCGGCAGATGTGAGGTCGGTTAAATTTCTTGACGGTCCGGGGTCAGCACGATACGGAGTCAGGGGAGGGAATGGAGTCATCGAAATAACATTAAAATAACTTTGCAGGGTGGCGACTGGTAACCCGCAAATTCCTACTTCATCTTATTTCCCGCCGGCCACAACCACCTCTCCTTAACAACACCCGGTTTAGTCATTTTATATTTATCAGCTTCCATGGTAACAAAATAGGTGCCCGGATCTGCCTGGCGCGTATCCCACACGGCCATATGAATACCCGGCTCATTCTTGCATTCGATGGTTTTTTCGTAGCTGCCTGAATGATTTTTAATATGCAGTTTTGGTTCTGTCTCCCGAGTTTTAATATAGTAGTAAATAACCAGCCCGTTGGTCTCGTTGGGAGTATAGATCTGGCTGTCACCCATGAGACGCTGGTTTCCCCAGTAACTTTGCTGTGAATAGTTCATCTGTGGCTTTGGCTCGATATCGAAAAGATGGACATCCTTTTCAAGTATTTCATTGGTTAATTGTGTGAGTGGGTAAATATCCGTGACATATACACCCCTGCCATAGGTTCCGACAATGAGGTCTTTTTCCCT
>CAYZEZ010000018.1:0-28514 GCA_964477295.1 uncultured Bacteroides sp.
GATTTGCATGCAGATGAATATCCCTTACAGGCCGGAGGAATAATTTCATGTCCTCGCCTCTGCTTTCAAACATTTCGGGTAACAATTTATTACCCAGCTCACGAATTCTATTCTCGAATTGACCCGGATCAACCCACTCGTAAAGTCTGACATATGTTGGTAAGTGATTAAATAGCATAAGCTCTTCCGGCATTTCAACCATTGAACGTAACGAAGATGCAGAAAACATGACCCTTAACCTCGTGTGCGTATTTTTCGGAAAGTCTTTAACTACGGCCACCACTTCGAAATGATTGGTATCAATGTCAATTATCTCACCCACTCCGGATTTGCCCGTAAAAAATTTACTGGCTACTGATTCAGTCAGTACAACTTTAAATGGTTCCTTCATACCCTCCACGGGATCACCATCAATCACTTCTATCCCAAAAATCTGAAATAAATCCGGATCAACAGAAAAAATACCTGTCTCCTTGTGTGCAAGATCTTTGTAACGTACTACACCTGAGCGCCATGGCCCTATCGTTCCAATATATTCTACTTCGTCATATGTTCTTAATTCATTCCCTATAAATCGGGGAATAGCTGCATACTTTTCAATCTCATTATAGATATTTGATATCTTTTCAATTCGGTATAACCTGTCCACTTCAGGATGGTAATCGTCAAAACTTGTCTCAAAATCAACATAAAGAAAAATTAAAACACAAACTGCAATACCTACTGAAAGTCCCAATAGATTTAATATGCTCACTGTCCTGAAGCGAACCAGGTGACGCAGGGCAGAAATAAAATAATTCCGTAACATAGGTTAAAACTAATTAAACCTCCAAGGTTTAAAACAAGATATGTACCAATAATCTTAATGAATTGAATATCTGATGCTTATAAAATCTGGATCAGACTAACCAGAGATAAAAGTGTACATTATACGACATTATGTGTCGTATTCTGAACAATAATTGTTATTTTTAATATTCATTTGCATAAGAAATGAAAAAAGGGACCATACTCATTGCGGATGACAATAAAGATATCCTGGAGTCATTAAAGCAACTTCTCAAATATGATTTCAACCGGATCATTGCAGTTAGCGATCCGAATGCAATACCAATGGCTCTTTCTAATTTCTCTGTTGACCTCATTTTAATGGATATGAATTTCACTCCTGGAGCTACATCAGGCGCAGAAGGAATGAAATGGCTAAAGCAAATCTTACTATCCGATCCTTTAGCTGTTGTCATACTTATTACTGCATATGGAGACATAAATCTTGCTGTAAAAGCTATTAAAGAAGGGGCAACTGACTTCATTATAAAACCCTGGGATCCGAAAAAACTAATGGCTACTGTCAAAGCAGCCGCTAAACTGCGACAATCAAAAATAGAAATCAAGGCTCTTAAGGGATCAAGGTCATTTCTCAGGGATGACATAACGAAGCAATTTGATCCTATTATTGGCACTTCTCCCGCTATGAGAGACATTCATGAAATGATCAGGAAGGCTGCCGTAACAGATGCCAGTATCCTCATAACAGGAGAAAACGGGACAGGCAAGGAGCTAATTGCCAGGGAAATACACAGACAATCTACCAGGTCTGAAAATGAATTTATCGGACTGGATATTGGTTCATTGAATGAATCCCTGTTTGAAAGTGAAATGTTCGGTCATACAAAAGGGGCATTTACGGATGCCAAAGAAAACCGTACCGGCAGGATTGAAGCTGCATCAGGTGGCACACTTTTCCTTGATGAACTCGGGAACCTGAGTATGAATCTGCAATCAAAATTGTTGCGCACGCTGGAGGGAAAGAGCATCACACCAGTTGGTTCAAATATTTCTGTTCCGGTTGATCTGCGTTTGATCTGTGCAACAAACCAGGATCTGAAGTCAATGATCAACAACAATACTTTCAGAGAGGATCTGTACTATCGCATCAATACCATTGAGATCAAATCACCACCTCTCAGGGAAAGGATATCTGATATCCCGGACCTCGTGGATTATTTTCTCAGGAAATATGAGAAGAAATACAGCTTGCCTCCGTTTCAGGTTTCGGGAGAGGCATATAGAGTACTACAGGAATATAGCTGGCCGGGAAATATAAGGGAGTTAAAACACCTTATTGAGAAGATTACCATACTGAATGAATCGGGAATAATTAAACCTGAAGACCTTGCACTGGATGCCAGCAGAACTTCATTTCAAGGTAAGGCTGAGGGCCTGAATCTTGCTGAAATAGAAAAATCAGCACTAATTAAAGCCCTGGAGTTGTCGGGAGGAAATCTTAGCCGGGCTGCCAGATTACTAGCCATTTCAAGGACTACACTGTATTCAAAACTACAGAAACATGGTCTTTAAAAAATTTTATATACAGGTAGTTATTCGCGTAATATTAATCACGGGGACCAGTACCTGGTTTGCCTTTGAGATCAATGATCCGCCAAGGTTATATACTTCTCTTTTCCTGGGAATAGTAATAATACTGCAAGTCTGGGGACTGATCTATTACGTGAATAAGACCAACCGGGTACTATCCAGGTTTTTTACATCGCTTCGTGATAAGGAATCTTCATTCACCATTGAGCCGGAGGATGACTCAGGCAGTTTCAGTGAATTGGCCGGTATTCTTAATGAGACCGGGAAAATTATCCGGGAAGCCAGGATAGAACAGGAGAAACAATTCAGGTATTTACAGTTTATTATCGATCATGTAAATATAGGTCTGTTAAGCTACAGGACTGATGGTTCCGTTGTCCACTATAATCCAACTTCCCGGGATTTGCTCGGTATAAAGGATATAAGAGATATCAAGTCTCTCAATAAGCTTCATCCCAATTTTACAAAAATAATGACAACTCTTAAACCGGGTCAATCTGCAATCGTAAAAATTACCCGCAAATCAGGACAGCATCAGTTGCTGATCAGGATGACCGAATTTCTATTTGACGAGGAAAAATTACAACTCGTTTCCCTGCAGGATATTCAGACTGAACTCGATGAGCAGGAACTAATATCGTGGAGACGAATGATCCGTGTGTTGAATCACGAAGTGATGAATTCTATCACTCCTATTCGGACTTTAAGTCATGCTATTAACAGGTCGATTGAAGAAGCCGGCCTCGATCGTCAGACAGATTCAAATGTCCTGGATACAATAAACGATATTCATAAAAATACCGGGCTGATTGAAGAACGCAGTTCAGGTCTCATCGAATTCATTAAGCAATACAGGGATATTACCAGGATTCGTGACCTGAACAAAACAGAGGTGCCAGTCGACAAATTATTCAACGAGGTTGTATCATTATTTACGAATGATTTTCTAACTTATAAAATTGAATGCACAGTTAATATGGATCCTCCCGGTCTGATCCTTGAGTGTGATATCAATTTATTGAAACAGGTTTTAATCAACCTGGTTAAAAACGCCATAGAGGCACTGACATCGGCGAAAAACGGGAGGATTAACCTGACGGCGGGAAAAGAAGATAACCGGGTTGTCTTGCAGGTAACAGATAATGGCCCCGGAATTTCGGCTGAACACCAGGATGATATTTTCACCCCCTTCTTTTCCACCAGGGAATCGGGCAGCGGGATCGGGTTAAGCTTCTCAAAGCATATTGTACGGCTTCATGAGGGGAACATTACAATCTGGTCAGAAAAAGGTATTGGGACGACAGTAAAAATTAAACTATAATACTTCCCGCCATGACTAAAGAAAATAAAGAATCTGGCTCATTATCCAGACGAACATTCCTGATAAATACCGGTCTTATTGCAACCAGCTCATTGTTTATGCCTCATTACCTGTTTGCGAGACAGGGTGAGCCAGGTTTTAATTTACCATATCATGGACCTGCCTCAAAGTATAAGGCCAAATTAAAAGTGGCCTTTGTGCGAAGGAAAGAAGAATATGGTATGTTATGGCCCGGCCAGATCTATGATGGGGAGGCAGCATTCAGGAAATACTATGAGGAGATAGATAATAACGGGCGGGACCTGAATATGGATATTCAGATTAAACCTGAGCCTATTTATTCTCTGGATGAGGGAGAACAATGGCTTAATGAGATGGCAGGATCCGGGCCGGACGGTTTATTCATGGTTGCCCTCGACAGGCAGGAACACACCTGGCCCACCATCGGCAAAGCCATTGATACCGGGTTGCCAACGGTTGTGTTTTCCCCGCTGGGTACTTCATTCACAACCAATACAGGTCCCATTGCCAATAAAAAGGGTGCATTCATTTGCTCTACTGACGATTTCAGTGAGGCTACCTTTGGTATGAAAATGATCCAGGCAGGTGCCCGCTTACGTGAGACAAGATTCCTGGTTTTAATGAGAAGAGAACGGGAGGATGTCGAAATATTTCCGTTCAGGACAAAGCTGAGGTATCTGCCCGCTAATGAATTCATCAACGCATTTCATAAAGTCCCTGTAAGCAACAGGGTGGATGAGATCGTGTCCTATTACATGGATAAGGCGACCCACATTCACGGAGCAACCTGGGAAGATGTACAGAACGGGGTCAGAAGCTATTTGGCTGCTATTGAATTGCTAACCAGGGAGAATGCCGACGCTATTACAATGGATTGCCTGGGAGTACTGGGGCCTTTGAAAGACAGTCTACCCTGCCTCGCCTGGTCAAGGTTAAATGATGAAGGTATTCCTGCGGCATGTGAAGCTGACCTGGGTGCCTGTTTAACCCATGCTATAGTTCAGTACCTGTTTGATAAGCCGGGTTTCCAGCAGGATCCTGTGGCAGAAACAGTAAAGGAATGCCTTATCGGATCACATTGTAGTTGTCCCACCAAACTCAATGGATTTAATCAAGGCCCCGAACCCTTCAGCATCAGTCATCACCATGGCGAGCGTGATGCCACGGCAAAGCCAGAGTGGAAAGTTGGCCAAAGGATAACTGTGGCAGACCTTATTATCTCCGATGAATGGATCCTGAGAGATTCAAATCAGATAAAAAATGAGGCGAAAATGTATATCTCTGCCGGAGAGGTAATTGACAACAAATCCATTCCACCATCAGGGGGATGTGTTATTGCGCCAATGGTAAGGCTTGATGGCGTTAATGAAATGCTGGATTACCCGGGATTCCACCAGATTTTCTTTTACGGTGACCATAAGCGCGACCTGAAACATTTTTGTCAGTTATACGGGATCGATCCGGTATTGGTCTAATCAAATATTCATTCCATGAAAATAATAATCAAACCATTCGCAGTATGGCTATCAATAGTCATTCTGATTTTTTCATCATGTAATAAAACCTCCACTATCTGGCTCGATGAGATGGATATCCGGGCGATGAATTCGGGATGGGGGGAAGCCAGGATAAATCAATCCGTTTATCGGGATTCCCTTGTTATCGGGGGTCAGTTTTTTAAGAGAGGAGTCGGAACCCATGCTCCCGGAACCTATCTGATCAACCTGGAAGGGAAAGGTGAAAATTTTTCTGCAAAGGTAGGGGTTGACGATAATGCGGGTAAATCAGCAAGCGTAGTATTTTACATCGTGGGTGATAAAACTACATTATGGGAAAGTCCTGTAATGAAAAAAGGAGATCCGACAATCCATTGTGAGGTTAATATAAGTGGTATTGATAAGCTTGGCTTGCTGGTTACCGATGGCGGTGATGGAAACAGGGACGATGCTGCAAACTGGGTGGATGCCTCACTAACATATTCCGGGCCCCGACCCGCCCCTTTCACCCCGGTCGTTGAAGAGGAATTTATCCTTACTCCCCCTGCGCCTGAATCTCCCGTGATCAATGGTCCTGCAAGATATGGTGTCAGGCCTGGATCTCCATTTCTTTTCAGGATACCTTGCACCGGGAAAAGACCTGTAGAATTTTCAGTCGAAAAGCTACCTGACGGATTATCGCTGGATCCGGTTTCCGGAATTATTACAGGGAAGATTTCAAAACGCGGGACTTTTAAAATGAAGATCAAAGCAAAGAACGAAAGGGGTACGGATTCAAAACCGTTTAGCATTGTGGTTGGGGATACGCTTGCTCTTACACCACCCATGGGCTGGAACAGCTGGTATATTCATTATGACCGTGTTAGCGATTCAATCATGCGGAATGCTGCCGACCAGATGATTGAGACCGGGATGGCCGATTATGGTTACGAGTATGTTAATATTGATGACTGCTGGATGATAAAGGCCGATTCTGATGATCCCGAAATCGGGGGAGATTTGCGTAATAAGGACGGCAGGCTGCGTACCAATAGGCGATTCCCGGATATGAAATCAATGACGGATTATATCCATTCAAAGGGATTAAAGGCAGGCACCTATATTTCTCCGGGACCTACAACCTGTGCAGGATATGCAGGAAGCTACGGACATGAGGCCATGGACGCTCAAACCTTTGCAGAATGGGGCTTTGATTTTCTAAAATATGACTGGTGTTCATATGGCCGGTTGGCACAGGGAACAACAAGGGAAGATTACATGGCACCCTACATTTTAATGTGGAATGAATTAAAGCAACCTGACCGTGATATCATTCTGAACTTATGCCAGTATGGAATGGGTGAAGTCTGGAAATGGGGAGGCCAGGTCGGGCATTCCTGGCGAACAACAGGAGACCTTGGTTTGTCGGCCGGTTATGGTATGCCCGGGTATTTCTATATAGGAAGAAGCAACGCGGAGCACTGGGAATATGCCCGGCCCGGAGCCTGGAATGATCCCGATTATATCCTGATCGGCTGGGTGGGAAGTGCCTTTAAAATGGGCGAAGGACAGAAAACCAGGCTTACTCCAAACGAGCAATACTCATATATGTCGATGTGGTCGCTAATGGCAGCACCACTCATTTTCAGCGGGGACATGGGTAAGCTGGATCCTTTTACGCTCAATATTTTATGCAACTCAGAGGTTATTGAAGTCAACCAGGATCCTCTGGGTCATCAAGGCAGAATTATCCGGGACACCGGTAACGAATTTATCATGGTTAAAGAACTGGTTGACGGATCAAGAGCGGTTGGACTTTTTCATACAACAACGGACCTGGATGATCCTGCAGATTATTTTGACTGGGGAGAACGATCACCTGTAAATTTATCGATAACCACAACAGAACTTGGTCTCGGGGAGTCAGTTGAAATCCGGGATATTTGGAGACATAAAGACCTGGGGACATTCTCAGAAGTATTTGAAACGGAAGTTCCCTATCACGGAGTTGTATTTATCAGGGTTTGGGGAACGAAATAAACAGATCCATTCCGAATCACACAGAAACTATTTCATCGTATCTCATAGCATCGTGAGTATTAGAATAAATCTCTACCTTTAAGCCATGAAACAAAGCTGGAGAGATGCCGGAGTGGTCGAACGGGGCGGTCTCGAAAACCGTTGATCGCTTTTGCGATCCGGGGGTTCGAATCCCCCTCTCTCCGCAGACCAAAGATTAAAGTAATGAGAAAAAAGTGGCTGATAAATATCGCACTGCTATTCTTTTCCACGCTTCTGGGCCTGTTTCTTGCAGAATTGGTACTGCGCTATATGCTTTTTTCTTCAGGTAAGGTATTTGCATCACTTAGAGAAGCATCAGCATATGCCATTTATGTAAAAAACGAAAATGAAGATTTCTTCACCGATGATTACTGGAAACTGGTGGATATTTTCAGGAACAGGGATGCTATCAGGTCCCCTCAACCCCTCCTCGGATGGACGGGATTTTTTAACCAGGAAACCCTGATGCACGTTGATGCAGGAAAATTGAATGGACGCAAAGCGGTTCTTCTTTATGGAGATTCTTTTGCCTATTGTATTGACAGTGTGCGCTGTTTTGAGGATATTCTGAACAATGACCCTGCCTTTGTTGCGGATCATTACTTATTAAATTATGGGGTTGGAGGCTACGGTGTTGACCAGATCTGCCTGCTTTTTGAGGAAACAATAGAAAAATTCAATGATCCGTTTGTCATCTTTAGCCTGCTGACCACCGATATGGACAGAAGCATGCTCAGTTTCCGGGATGGACAGAAACCATATTTTCAAATTATTGATGGCGAACTTGAATTAAAAGGAATACCTATCACATTAAGCTCTCATGATTACATAAAGCAAAATCCGCCACATATCAGGTCTTTTCTTTTCAACCGCCTTCGAAACAGCAGACTTAATCCTATTAAAGATCCTCCCGAAAAAAACAAAGCTTATATTGAAAAAATCGAGACATTAAATGAATTAATTCTTGCAAGGGTATTTACACGGTTAAAGGATTCGGGACTGGATTATGTCATATTGATCTTTCAGCCGGAACACCATCCCGAATCTGACTGGCGGCTCTCTTTTCTGCGCGATCTCTGCGATAAATATGATGTGCCTTACATCTGCGACCTGGATATCAGAAAGACAGATTCAACCTACAAATCATACGATCCCTATCGGTATGCTGTTAAAGGGGACGGTCATCCGACAAGCTATATGAATACATTGATTGCCAAGGAACTGGAAAGATATATCCTGGATTTTGGTTACAGGGATATTATTGCCGATCGCAATAAGCAATGGAGGGAGGTCGGAACCAGGAAAGATATTGAATACTATAAAAAAGAGATCATGAAAAGTTCGGAATGGCTGGAGCACGTTAAGTCCAAAGCAGAGAAAAGAGGCATCTCCCTTGACAGCATGATATACCTCGACGCAAAATACAAGGCAGAAAAAGAGATGACTTCCAGATAACCACGCTTTTTTTTATTCCGGTAATATCAAACGCAACCTGAACAGGAAATAATTCATCTGTTTTGTAGAACATCATAAATTTATGCATCCATGAAACGTGTATATACGATAATCACCCTGTTCCTCTTTTCCATCTGCCTCAAAGCACAAACTAATCCTGTTATCCCGCAGATCGAGCTGGACATCCCGACGGATAATCCCTGGGGAGTCACCTGGCACGGCGATCATTTCTGGATCTGTGATGCCGAAAACGGAAACATTGTCAGGCTGCATAAATACCAGGAAGACCTCTTCATTCTCAAAGCCCCAAGAAAGCATATCACGGGATTGACATTCCAGGGTGATTATCTGTGGGTTCTGTCCGATGAATGGGATACCATATCCCTTCCGCACCTTTGTTCCATGAACGCCCTCATGTGGAAACTGGATCCTGAAACAGGTGAAGTTCTGGATTCCCTGCTGGTGCCGTACTCCAATTTCCCAACTATAGAGGACAAATTTTTACTTGGGGTGGCCTATCATGATTCCTGCTTCTTTGTATCGTACAATGGAGGATGGGGACCCTGCATGTTCAGGATTGAGGAAAACAATAACCGCCAGGAGCTCTGCTGTGCCCATCCGGCCGGACTGGAAGTTATAGATGGCGAACTCTGGACCGTAAGATTCAATAATAACGACGGAACTGGAAATTTTATGGTACCACTGATGGTTGAAGATTCATTGAACATTGAAGATTGGTCCAGAAGAATTGACATTGATTTTTTTGCATCGGACCTGGCATATGACGGTCAGGATATCTGGTTGCTCGATCCAAAAGCTAAGAAATTAAGAATGTGGTCAAACGATTCAGTACCGGGCGACACCATTTTTCCCAACTGTTTTAACATCGACAAGCTCGAAGTATTACCAAAGAATCCAGCTGCAGGCGATGAGATCAAAGTTGTTTGTCATTCTACTTTCAGTTCCGGCGGATGTGATATGGTTGATTATACAGTTAATATAGGTGAAACCGGCATATTTGTCCAGGCTAACCATGAGGTGGGTATGCTTACATATATTTGCAGTTCCACCGACACGATAGTTATAGGAGAACTGGGAGCAGGACATCACTATGTCATTCAGTACGATCTCACGGCCGTCAACCTGAATTGCGGAGTGGAGAGAGGTTATATCGATGTATTCGTCAGGGATACCTCATCCTTTATGCCCTACATTGAACTGATACCTGAAGAACCAATGGCCGGTGAAACCGTGAGCATTGTCACCCATGGCATCTGTTCACTGGATGCAAATTTTAATATCATGGAACGCCATATTTCACTCTATGCTTATTATGGAAGTTGTGTCATGTGGTTTGCCCCGTGCGGGATCGATACCATTTCACTGGGATTCCTGGGACCTGATTCTTATTCCCTGGATTTTTACCTTATCGATATCTGCCTGACCGATCCGGCGGACAGTATCGTTTATATGGAGAATTTTGAATTTGAGGTTAAAGCGGAAGTAAATACTAAAATAAATAAACCAGACAGCAACCCTATAGCGGTCTATCCAAATCCATTTACGGATATACTAAATATTAACATTCAATCTGCGAATGAACACCTGGAAATCAGTCTGTTCAATATGGAAGGGCAAATGGTATTTTCTAACAGTTATCCCAATGCTGCTACTACCAGCCTGGATCTATCAACTCTTCCAGTCGGGATGTACTTTCTGCGGATTGATACAGGCAATGAAATAGTTTCAAGAAAGATAATTAGGGAGTAGAAGACAGAAGGAGTGTGGGAATGGGGCATTGGGATTGGATTTACAAACATGAGACTTTAGGGCTGACTTAAAATATTGACAGAATGAGATTCTACGTTCCTTTAAGTACATCCAGGTATTTCCGGATATAATTACTTCTGGAGCGATAGCGGTATTGCATGACCCAGCGGGGATGCGGAAGGGGGATGATTTCATTGAACAGTTTATGTTCATTATTGATTTCCGCCAGGAATTTATAGTTTTTCCCTTCGCCAAGGCAAATAACCACATCCCTCGAAAAACCCATTGAGATATGCTGCTTCAAATTATCAAGGATGAAAGGGACCACGCTCTCCTGTAACACTTTATCATCATAATAATTCAGGTTCTTTCCCTCCTTTTTAAATCCAAGCGGGCTTACTGCCGAAAGAAAGAATTGCGAATAAAAGGATTGAACCCCGCCAAATGCCTCAATCATCTCATAAATAAAGACAGAGGATAATTCCTGCTTTTTACTAAACGGATTTTTAATCCCGCATATCTCCTCTAATCTTACAGGATCAGTGAATGTAATCCCTGTTATCCCTGCGCCAAATCTTCCAGGATTAATTCCCAGTATCAATTTTCTTGACCGGTCGTCGGGATAGTATTTATTGATAAATTCTGAGCATATCTTTTGAACTTCAGAATTTTCGTAGGGATTCATTACTTCAACCCCCGGAGGAAGTGTAGCTTCGATGTTGAGGCTTATATAAAATTGTTTGAGTTTATTGGAAAGGATCACAGAAGTTGAGAGTTACGTATATGTATCGGGTTTGGGGTATGTCAGGAGCCGGTAAATTCAATGATCCGCGTGTCGTTTTCTTCACCAACCACCACTTTATTAACAATTCCCTGGAAAAGGCCATGTTCTATCACACCCGGGATCTGTTTTAGTTTATGGTCGAGCACCCTGGGATCGGAAATTTTGCCCATGTAAAGATCGATAATAAAATTCCCGCTATCCGTTGTAAAAGGCGTGTTACCAATCATCCTCATCTTAGGATTCAGGCCCATGGTTTCAAATTCATGTTGAATGTGTTTTTCCCCGAACCGGACAACCTCTACAGGTAACGGGAAAGATCCAAGCTGATTCACCAGTTTGCTCTCGTCCACCACCCAGATATTTAATTTGGAATGAGAGGCGACGATTTTCTCAAATAATAATGCTCCGCCTCCACCCTTTATTCCATTTCCCTGCGGATCAATCTCATCGGCCCCGTCAATAGTAAGATCAATCTGGTCAACATCATCCAGTGAAACCATCGGGATCTTCAGTTTGGTGGCCATGTCATAGGTCACGTTACTCGTACTTACTGCCTTTATCTGTAATCCCTCTTTCACCATCTCACCAACTTTCATTATGGTATAGTAGGCTGTGGAGCCTGTCCCCAGACCAATGACCATGCCGTCCAGAATAAATTCAGTAGCCTTTTCGCCTGCACGTTTTTTAGCAATCATTTTAAAAAATTTTACTTATCCATTCGATAAAATCATACAACCAGCTCATCATCGAATGTGTGGCATCACTTCCCAGAGCCTGGCCAAACACATAAAACAGAAACACAAAATTTATCAATAAAAACATTACTGCTTTTATTATTGTCAGTCTCTTCCCGATAATTAATATTAAAAATCCCAGTACTGCTGTTATAAGCAGGAAACCATAGAGTTCCCTGCTCAATTCCACCATATTTTCATTCAGGTTTATACCACCGAAGGTAAGAGTATAGAGTAACAACGGTAATCCCAGGGCGAATGATATGTCGAATATATTGCTTCCTAATGCATTAGAGATGGCATCGTCATAATTACCTTTCCGCGCATCCCGGATAGAAATTACAGTATCTGGAACGCTGGAAGCCGCTGCCGAAAGTACAACGGCTACAAAAAGGATTGGAATATTCAAATTATGGCTCAGGCGTTCTGTCCCATATACCAGTAGCAGTGTTCCAATCGACATAACGGCAGTACTGGCAATTAATAACACCCAGGCATTAACTGTTGAGATTGGCCGTTTATTTAAAATTGCCCCCTCAAGATTCAGTGTCAATATGCAGCGAAAGCAGGTTTTATTCTTCCCTGAATGGATCCTTTCAGATTTTAAAGTTCCCTTCTCCTTAATCTTCTTTATAGAGAACAACATGAACATCAGGTAAGCAAGATAGGTCGTCAGCAGTATAAAACCATGAACCGGCCTGAGTTTGGGACTTAAGATCAATAAAAAGACAAAAACAATAGCCAGGTAAATCAATCCATCCCGCATGAGCACTGACCTGGAAACAGCAATTATTTTACGGGGATCCCTGACAAGAACCACTATTATCACAAGGGCAGGTATGATCAGTAAATTATAAATAGCACTCCCTGCTGTGATACCCAGTCCTCCAGCAAAACCTTCGATATCCTTCAGGATGAACAGGAAAAAAAGGGTAGACAGAAATTCCGGCATTGAGCTGGCAATGGCATTAATAGTAGCGCCTTTTATCCCTTTTGACAGGTTGCGTCCAAGATAATCTGATGCCGTTTCAAATCCACGGGCGGAGCGCCAGATAATTATACAACTGGCAGCCATCAGGAGAAACGGTATTAAAATATCAATAAACAAAATTTACATTATTGAGATTGGGGCTGCAGAATGGATTATATCAAGGATGTAAATATAGGAAGAAATGAAATTACACTTCATGCTTTAGAATATGAATAAGCTGGTCATCGATGAAATTATTTTCGAGGTCCGACAATACATTACGAAATGGTTTTCTTAAGTTATGCCGTGTATAGACTGTGATGAATCCCAACCACTCTTCTCCGAACCATATTGGTACCAGATATTGGTTATATTTAACTCCTTCGATGGTGATATTACCTGTGTGAGCTACTTCATGTGCTTCCTTTGAACACTTCCCGTGATAATCATCATCATATTTTGTTTTGCCTTGATCAAATGTGGAGGTAACTATATTACCTTTAATATGCACCAGGCAATGCACAATATCAAAAAAAGTAAAGGAAAAGAATCCGGTAATGAACCTGCAGATCCGGTCAGCGAATTGTTTTGAAGTTGTTATATTCCCTCTCGCTACATCGTCCTTAATCGGATCGAAGCTACTTGCAAGATTAACCGGTATAAAGCTTATGACATGCAAATAGCTTCCCAGGATAACAACAAGGACCAGATATATGATGATCACGAACAAAGTAATGAATCCATTCAGGCTAAAGATCTCGAACAGGATATAAAAGATGAGGGTGAGGATGGCAAGTGAAGAGATAATATACAGGGTTGTTAGAATGGTCCTCTGCAATCCATAGATCAGGCTGAAGTGTGTATTTCTGTCAGGCATGATTCTGTTTTTCTTTTTGTAAAAATATTAAATAAATTGGTATGGAGTTTATTCAAAGAAGAGATACTGAACCCCCGAGTTCTCGGGGCGCGGCGAGTTCAGGATGACCCTGTCGCATTAGTCATTCCGAACCTGCCTGCCCTGATGGCTATCAGCTGCTGGCCGGATTTGACTTCCAATAAACTGCATGGCCTTCCTGCAATGTTGACATTGTTCAATGAAGAAGCTGATTAAAAATGGCTGCGGGGTATCTGTAGTCGATAGGCTGATCTGCTCCCCTTCAATACTTTCAATGAATGATACAGGGCATGTTTGCCCCTCCGTTAACCGTGTATAATCATCAAACATATGGATTCTTTATAAGGTGAAAGTATATGTATATTTCAGCACTATGGTACGGTCACTCATGCGCGGCAGATAGGGAGTTTCACGGTGCAAATCAGTGTTCGTTCCCTCGTTATATACCAGGTAGAGGTCATTGCCTTCACTCGGATTATACCTGAACCGGAAGTTGGAAATCACTGCATTAATGTCACTGTTATATTGAACGAACGTGCTGGCCGAAATTTTGGTATTGAGCATAAAGAGTAACTTCAAACGGGCGACGTGTGATTCGAAGCTTTGACCTCGTCCCGGAAAGTTTAATTTATTGTAATTATATACTCCGCTTAATTCAAAACTGGTGTTGATAGCCCATGTAGGCCTTACAGAAATGGATACAATATTTCCATCATAATATGTTCCGGTCTGGCTCACGAGGATGGTATAAAATGGTTTGGACATAGGAGTTAATAACAAGATATCCAGGGTCGCAAAGTTATATTTTTCCACCGGCACAGATGCGTCATCTGATAATTCAAATTCCTCAAAAACATTCTCATACATATAATCCACTCCAATTCTCCCCATCCAGTATGATTTCGTGGTAACAGAATAGGAAGGGTTAATGTTTACGGTCTCATGTATCCCGTTAACCTGGTTGATATAGTTGAAATTCCGTACCTGAAATCCATGGTTCATTAAAGATGATTGTTCATCCATTATCCATGTATGACCAATAACCCCTCCGTAACCGTGGTAATTATCACGATACTCAAATCCAATACCCGGATTATACCGGGAGCCGGAACCCGTAATCCAGACGTCGTAGTATAACCCTGACTGGCGTTTCCTTTCCCAATCAAGCATATATCGGGTTATATCAAATGTAAAAGGATTATTATCTTCATCGCTGTCAAACGACTGGCCCCAGATTATTTTAAGGTATTCATCCCCAAACATCCTGATCAGAGCATCAACACCATAAACTTCATTGTAGCTTCCATCCATACCAATACGGGAGGTCACTATACTTCCCACATAGCTGTATTCGTTCACTACACGGCGCTTGAATCTGAGAACACCAAAATTTTCCGAAGGCAGGTTTTCAGATTCGGCTGTCTGCATATTTAAGAATCCCATATCCCATGGTCCCTGCCGACCAACTAATCTTACCCCTCCATATATCCTGACTGGAAAATATTCATCATCGACTTCATCCAAACCTATTCTCCTGCTGTAAAACATTGTACTTGGTCCGCCGGTATTTAAATCGAACAGGCTAGACCTTTCGAGGAAGAACTGTCGTTTTTCCGGGAAAAAAAGTGAAAACCTGGTGAGATTAACCATCTCGTCATCTGCCTCCACCTGGGCAAAATCAGTATTCACTGTCACGTCCAGGGTGAGGTTACTGGTAATCCCATATTTAAGATCCAGTCCTGCTTCCAGTTTTTTATCCGTGCTGAAATCATATTCTGATTCCTCGTCATTCAGATTATTTTCCTGCGTAAAACCAGTGATTGCATAAGGGGCAATATACAGTGGTTTTCGAGACGTTAGTCCCTGAAATACTATGGTCTGTGCCAGGGAAGGCTTCATGGGTCCCGCATCACCATAATCCTGGTTAATGGGAGGAAAACATAGTTGTTCATTCAAATGCGGTATCCATCTGAAGAGTATCATTCCCATGGTTACATCTCCATTCTCATCCTGGAAACGCAGGCTGGAAACCGGTATTCGCATCTCTGCAAACCAACCCTGATCATTGATTTGCACCTCTGCACCCCAGAAGGTATTCCAGTTGGGATTCAATGGAATACTATTCATCCCACCTGTTGGATTTGCATCATTTGATATTGTCAAATCAGAGCGGATTCCGGCTGGTGAAGTAAAAAACGCAACCGCATTCTGGTTATCATCATACGTATCAAGTATAAGGCCCAGCCAGTCGTTCCCCGCTCCCATTTCGTCACGTTTTTTTGAGGTCATCTGGATCTTTGACGGATCACGGTCATAAAACTCAGCACCCACATAAATGTATTCCTCATCAAAGGTCATCCTGATAATTGTTTTTTCAGTGGGCTCTTTTCCAAAGACCGGAGTATTGGTAACCATCGGAAAGGGCTCGATTCTTTTCCAGGCCTCTTCATCCGGCATGCCATCAAAATTGATCTGGCCTTTTAGTCGGGAAATGACAACGGCTGAGGTTGTATCAAATTCATTCCCGAGTGCGCCTTCGGGAATAATGAGGACGATACCAATAAGTAATATTATAATACTCTTAAGAGGCAATTTTACCGGATCAGAATTTCCGGGTTCAAGATAGTAAAAAACCTCATAGGTTTTAACTTGTTTTGTAGATGGAACCTCCAAGGTTAATCGTTCAGGGAAGTTTTATAAGAAACTGATTTAAAGATCATTACTATTTTAATTTGCATATATTTTATGTTTTAGCAGGTTATAGACCTCCAAGGTCTTAAAGACCTTGGAGGTCTATAGAGCGGCTAAAATTCCACCATCAACATAAATGACCTGACCGTTTACAAAATTACTGGCATCGGAAGAGAGATAAACAGCCGTGCCTGCCAGTTCTTCAGGATCTCCCCAGCGCCCGGCAGGTGTGCGGCCACATATCCAGGCATCAAACTTTTTGTCGGTATAGAGTGGTTTTGTCATGATAGTCTTGAAATAACCAGGTCCAATCGCGTTTACCTGGATATTGTATTGGGCCAGTTCAACGGTAAGGGCCTTGGTGAACATTTTCAATCCACCCTTGGCTGCAGCGTAAGCAGGTGTGGTTGGCCGGCCCACCTCACTCATCATGGAGCATATGTTAATGATCTTACCCCGTTGTCGTGCTATCATTCCACGGGAGACCTCCCGGGATAAAAGAAATGCTCCGGTTAAATTGACGTCGAGAACTGCCTTCCAGTCTTCTAATGGCATGTCCGATAGTTTATGCCGTAAATTTAGTCCGGCATTATTGATCAGAATGTCAATGGGCCCAATCTCTCTTTCGATTCTTTGAACCTCCGATATAACAGCTTCTTCGTCTTTTACATTAAACACAGAACAGGTTGTCTTAATTCCTTTTTCTTCCAACTTTAGCACGGATGGGGTAAGTGTTTCCTTGTCTCTTCCGTTTAAAACAATTTCAGCGCCCGCTTTCCCAAGTCCTGCAGCAAGGAAAAATCCAAGACCTCTGCTGGAACCCGTAATGAGGGCTAATTTACCTTTGAGATCGAACATAACATTTCAATTAGCAGGGAATTTAAAAGCTGTTATCAATATCCGATTCCGGATTCGGAGATCTGGTTCCGGATTATGGGTTAGGAAGTACGAGGCACGAGGTGCCGGGTGCCAGGTGCCAGGTACCAGGCAACAAGTGCTAGGTGCTAGGTGCTAGTCTCTTCTTCAATAAAATCACCTAACCTTCCGTATTTCTCATACAGCTCCTGGTATTTTTTAACATTTTCCGGGATGGGCTGGTAGACCGCATCGAAGCCAGATCCCATTGCTTTCTGGGCTTCATCGACAGATTTATAGATTCCGGCCACAATGGCAGCGAACATAGCGGCACCAAGGGCTACGGTCTGTTCCGATCGGGCCACTTTAATGGGCCTGTTTAACACATCTGCCAGTACCTGCATCACGAATGGGGATTTCTTTGCCACTCCACCCAGGGCTATCACACCATCGATCCTGACTCCCTCTGACTCAAACCTTTCCACGATCTTTTTCGAACCAAAAGCAGTGGCCTCCACCAGTGCCCGGAATATCCGCGGGGCATCACTACCCAGGGTAAGTCCTGTGATAGCACCTTTAAGGGCCTGGTTTGCATCGGGTGTACGCCGCCCGTTCATCCAGTCGAGGGCAACCACACCGGATTCGCCGGGAGGAATCCCCTCAGCTGCTGCAGTTAATTTCGGGATGATCCCGTCAAGGATTTCTCCAGCCAATTTCTCCCTTGTATCCTTATCAATTATTTCTGTATTTGAAAGTATCTCATTAACCGGCCATGACAATACGTCTTTGAACCACGCATAAATATCGCCGAAAGCGGACTGTCCGGCTTCCAGACCCATCATACCGGGTGTCACAGATCCATCCACCTGTCCGCAGATCCCTTTAACCAGGGTATCCCCCATTTCATCTATCGGGGCCACCAGCATATCACATGTAGAAGTACCTACTATTTTACTTAGCTGATATGGTTCGATTTCTCCACCTACAGCTCCCATATGGGCATCGAACGCACCTACACCCACAACAACATCCTCCGGCAGATCAAGATTATCCGCCCATTTCTTTGAAAGGGTGCCGGCAGGGATATCCGAAGTATATGTTTCTGAAAATAACCTGTCTCTCAAATCTGCCAGCTGTGGATCCAATTTTTCCAGGAAATCCCTGGAGGGCAGACCGCCGAAGTCCTTGTGCCACATAGCTTTATGACCAGCAGCACACCGGCTTCTTTTTAACGATAACGGATCTGTATTGCCAGTTAAAAATGCTGGCATCCAGTCGCAATGTTCCACCCAGGAATAGGCCGCATCAGCCACCTCTTTATCTTCCCTGATCACATGCAATACCTTTGCCCAGAACCATTCTGATGAATAGACCCCTCCTTCAAATTTTGTATAGTCCACACCACCCCAGGTGCGTGCCAGCTCATTGATCTCAGCGGCCTCCTTCACAGCCGTATGATCTTTCCATAAAATAAACATCGCATTGGGATTATCTTCGAAACCATCCATGAGTGAAAGTGGTGTACCTTCTTCATTTACAGCTACAGGAGTCGATCCGGTTGTATCCATGGAAATAGCCCTGATATTTTTCCGTATTTCCTCCGAAACCTCCTCAAGACATGCCCGGATCGTAACTTCAAGACCCTGCAGATAATCAATAGGATGTTGACGAAACTCGTTTTTCCCGGGATTACAATATTTCCCCTGGTTCCATCGTGGATAATTAAAAACCGAACTGGCCACCTCATCCCCATTGGAGGCATTAATTATGACAGTACGGACGGAGTCGGTACCGTAGTCCAAGCCAATAACATATTTACTCATATGTATGATGTTTAAATATTCTAATATAGTTATGAGTTTTTATCCTGCCCATAATATGCATCCTTCCCGTGTTTTCTTAAAAAATGCTTATTAAGTAAGTATGAATCCATGCCCTTTTTGTTACCCAGCATTTCGTTCCTGTATGCTATTTTTGCAAGCTCTTCAAGTACGAATGCGTTGTGTACGGCATTGTCGGGACCGGTTCCCCATGCAAACGGGCCATGCTGGTTAACCAATACGCCGGGCACCGAATCGGGATTAATTTTGGAAAACCTTTCAACGATCACATTGCCGGTTTCCGATTCATAATCTCCCTTTACCTCGTTATCAGCCAGAGGCCTGGTACAGGGTACCTCCCCATAAAAATAATCTGCATGGGTAGTGCCATATGCCGGGATGGATCTTCGGGCTTGAGCCCAGCTGGTAGCCCACTCCGAGTGCGTATGAACAATTCCGCCAATATTTTTGAAATGTTTGTACAGGACGAGATGTGTAGGTGTATCTGAAGATGGTTTCAGGTCCCCTTCCACCACAATTCCTTCCAAGTCAACCACTACAAGGTCCTCCGGTCTCAATGCCTCGTAGGATACTCCACTGGGTTTGATCACGACCAGTCCCTGATCCCTGTCTATTCCGCTAACATTCCCCCATGTAAATAGCACCAATCCGTGTTCAACAATATCCAGGTTGGCTTTGAAAACCTTCAATTTTAGTACTTCAACCATAATTTTTATTTGATGATAATTTTACAAATTAATCATTATTCTATTAGCCGCCAACTTATATCAATATTACAGGTTAAAAAGGAAACCGTCCCGGACAAACCTATCATACTTCTTTTTATCGAACCGGTAAAGAAAAGCACCTTTCTTTGAGGTAGATTTGTCTTTTTCATCCAGTTTATGTAAAATATTCATATCCAGCACCTTCTTCCTGAAATTCCTGTTGTCAAACTCTGTCTGGTAAATCGATTCATACAATTTTTGCAATTGTGGAAGGGTGAATTTCCCGGGCAGCAATTCAAATCCAATAGGTTGACTGGCTGCCCTTCTCCGAAGCCTTCTCATTGCTTTATCAATCATCAAATCATGATCAAAAATTAAAGGAGGAAGTTCCTCCAGCGGGCACCATTGAGCACTGTTATTTTCCACGTGTTGTGGATCAATATCCTGTATTTGAACCAGTGCAAAGTATGCAACAGAAACAGTACGCTCTCCCGGATCGCGTTCTGCTTCTCCAAAAGCCTGTAATTGCTCCATATAAATATTATACAATCCCGTAAGGTTTTGAAGAATTCTTGCCGCGGCATCGTCCGTGCTTTCATCGATATTCACAAACCCACCTATAAGTGAAAATTCACCTTTTGCAGGCTCAAAATCCCTTTTCAGGATCAGCAATTTTAACTGACCTTCATCGAAGCCGAAGATGATGCAGTCGATGGCCACATAGAACTTGTCGTGGGTTTTGTAGTAGTTTTGCATGGTTTTGAGTTTTAGACCTCCAAGGTCTTAAGACCTTGGAGGTTCTTTGATCGAAAACCTATCTATAATATAAATTGATCAATTACTAATTGATTGATTTTCTGATTATTACATTATCACCTCCAAGGTCTGGACCTTGGAGGTGTTTTTCTCTTCACCAATCCTTGGTACGTCCAAGCACATCAACAATTTTTCTCTTCATTTCAAGCGGATCAATGGTACCCTGCCCTGTATATAAAATCTCTCCTCCTGGCTTCACAAGCAAAGTATAGGGCAAAGCTCCCTGCCAATCGGGATCCACTGCCTCTATCAGGGCATATTTATCATTGGTATCGAACAGGTAGTTGCTTCCCGAAGCATGATTTTTCTTCAGAAATTCCAGCACCTCTTCTTTTTTATCCTGCATATCAGCAGATACGGTAACCAATTCAAAGCCCCGGTGCCGGTACATAAAATTCATCTCAACAAGATCCGGAAATTCGATTACGCATGGACCGCACCAGGTAGCCCATACATTTATGAGTCTGAGATTCCCTGATTCATTCCTGACAAGCTTCTCAACTCCCTCCACATCAATCACATCGATCTTTACCTGCTCGGCGTAGATTTTCTTATAATAATCCTCAACTGCTCCCCTTTTATCTGTCCATTTTATAGAGCAACCAAATGTCTTGGTTTTTTGAACCTCAGGTGTTTTTCCGGCCAGCAATGCTTCTATGGCATCACGGGTATCGTGTTTTGTTTCATCGGTGATCCCATCCTCGGAATCGTCAATCCTTCCCACAAACTTCAGTTTCCGTTCCTTATTAAAAATAAAAACATGGGGTGTTGCTACCGGACCATACTTCATTGATACCTCCTGGGTTTCTCCATCGTACAGGTATGGAAAATCAAATCCTTTGTATTCAGCCCTGATTTTCATATCTTCCAGCTCATCTCCCAGGTCAGTATACCCCAGTTCATCGAGTCTGACAGATTTCGGATCATTGGGTGAAATAGCCACAAAATCCACACCCTTGTTTTTATATGTGGAGACCAGGTCGATAATCCTTGGTTCATAGGTCTGGGCAGTCGGGCAATGGTTACAGGTAAAGATGACTACAAGGATATCTGCATTAAAATCATCCAGGGTATAGTTTTTACCATCCACCCCTGGCAAATCAAAACAGGGGGCCGGCTGATCCAGTTCAAGGGTGGGATAATCCTGGGAAAAGGATGTCCCGATGAGTAGGAAGCTCAACAGTAATGCAAGTAATTGTTTCATACCTTTGTTAATTAGTTCCTAGTTCCTAGTTCCTGGTTCTTCGTTTGTGTGGTGAGGGGATTCCGGGATAAGCGTTTGAATCTTCTACTTCATAATTCGTAAATCGTTACATGTTTCATTCGCGAGGGCGGTTGTGATTGTGGCCTTGAGCATGCCGAGCAATCATTACTCTAAGATCAAAATTGCTACAAGACAATTAAATGTCAAGATTCAACTCATTTGCTACCGACCTGATATAGCTTACAGCCAATTCATACTCCTTTGCCGTCTCCAGGTGCTCCATCATAAGCGGCACATTATCAAGCTTACATAAAACTATTTATGATCAAAATTAATATAAGTCCTGTCACCCCTGCCAACGTACTTCCCACAGTCCAGGATTTTAAAGTTTGCTGGACTGTCATGCCTGAAAATCGTGATACAACCCAGAAGCCGGAATCGTTTGGCAGTGATAAACATAATCCACCGGCACAAATAGCAAGCCCTGCCATTAACGGCGAAGTTCCGGACTGAAGGACCACCGGACCCAGGATTGTAGAAGCAGCTACAAGTGAAACAGTTGACGAACCCTGTGCACCCCGTAGGATTGCAGCAATTAAAAAGCACGTTACAAGCAAAGGAATATTTAACTCGGCCATCGATGTAACCATGTAATCCCCGATCCCACTTTGATAAACTATAAAGCCGAATGCTCCTCCTGCACCGGTTATCAGTAAAATCATTCCTGAGGCTTCGGCAGCTTCCAGAATAAGGGAATTGGTTTCCTGAGTGATAAATTTTCTCAACAAAATAATAGCAACAAAAACACTTATTAGTAAGGCAATATTCTTATCTCCGATAAACGAAAACATTTTGCAAAACCATGTCCCTTCCTGTAAAAAAAGGTTCATTATATTTCCGGTTAAAATGAGTATGATCGGCAACAGAAGGGAAAAATAGGAACGGTAACTTCCCGGTAATATTTTTTCATTATTATCCACTCGTTCCAGGTTTTCATCAACCAATCCTGTACTTTTTGATCTTCCCGCAATACGTCCGTAAATTAATCCCCCAACGAGAACAGAAGGTACAGCCACGATAATTGCCCAAAAAGCAAATGAGCCAAAACTCAGACCCATGGACTCCCCCACATCAACGGGTCCGGGAGTGGGGACGATCAGGTTATGGGAAGCGATGAGACCAACGGAAAGGGCTGTAAATAAAGTAACCAGGGGGATTTTTGTCAGGTTGGCGATGTTCCTGACCAATGAGCTCAAGATGACAAATGCTGCATCAAAAAAAACCGGGATGGAGACCAGCAGGCCCGTAATGGAAAGGGCCAGGGGAGCATTTTTTTCCCCAACCTGGTGGATTAGACTTCTTGATATCGTTTCGGCAGCATCCGACTTCGACAACAGTTTACCGAGAATAATTCCCAATCCTATCACAATACCAATCCCTTTCAGAGTATTTCCAAATCCTTTGATCATATTGAAAGCAATTTCATCGGCAGGCATCCTGACAGCAAACCCTGTGAGGATACAAATCACCAATAAAGCAAGAAACGGATTGAAATTGAATTTAATTATCAGGAATAACAACAGCAAGATTGATAACAGGAAGATGATAATTAAAAGTGGGCCGGTAACCATGATTAAACATTCTTAAGATTCGAAACAACAATAATCTGCACCCGTTCAAAGAAAATTATTTCAGGCTGAATATGACTTAGAATTCCCGTTGAGTCTTCATTCTGCCTTAATCGTCCGGATATTTCTATAATAGCATTACCCATACTGAAGTGTTTTATGCCAGGTCAAGCGACGGGGCTACAGGCAGAATCATAACACCACTCATTTGAGTTAACCGGTCGAGTAACTCATCCAGGAAACTGGAGCTCAGTGGCCCCCATCCTTCGTCATCCAGTCCATGCGTATTATAAATAAGCCAACCCGGAGGACCTTCAAGGAATGTATTAATGGTTGCTTCAAGATTATTGTCAATATTATCAGGACCAAAAGATGTACATGTGAGCTTCTTCATCCCTTCATAAGGCAATGGATTAATAGCACCACCACCAGTCCTGAATGCCCTGACCTGTGTAACCAGCCATTCTTCAATTTCAGGTGTTGAAGCGTTGTAGGCAAAATTATATATGGAATCCTTAGCTTCAAAACCATTCAGTTCCTTCCTGAAAACATCCAGGCATCTCATAATCAAATCCTTAGCTTCCTCAAACGACATTTGGGTCAAATTAGCATGCTGGTAACTGTGAGGCATGATCTCGTGTCCCCTTGAACGGAGCTCATTCCACAGGTCAAAATTACCTGCAGTCCATTGATGGTAATCGTTGGGCAATTCGAAGTTCTTCAGATGTGCTGAGGCAATTACATTGATACAGGCTGACAATTTATATTTCTCATAGATCTCAGCTGTTTGTACGCTTGACTTTTCAAAGCCGTCATCAAAACTCAGGGTAATGATATGTTTTTCTCTGCCTGAACAATTTATATTTGCACCGGAAAGAATCCATGCAGATCCAAGTCCGAGCATTTTTATGGTATCGCGTCGTGAAAGATCATTCATTATGGTATGTTCCTTTCATTCATTTACCATGTCTCCCTGTTTTTCTCCAGCACTTCATCGAGGTTTTTCTTAACCGGGCTTATTCTTATCCTGTAATGGTATTCATCGGGATATGCCCGGTATGCATGTCTTACGTTTATAGGTGTCCCACCCACTCCACTTATCCTGTGATCAATATTTAGTATAGGCTCCTTTTGCCTTTTCAACTGGTATGGGTACCAGGCTGTATGCAGGTTAGCATAAGGATTCACGCTGATATTCATCAATGTTTCAGCAAAAATAGCCAATCCCGTTCCGTTTTCATTGGTAAGTATGACCCACTGGACATCGGTATGATTGCCAAATTCCTGCGGAATAATATAGGGCATTTCAATTTCATTTATCTTTTCACTATAAATACCTGTCCGTGAACCTGATTTCCTGTCGGGATATGTTTCAAAAGGACCTTTCCCGTACCAGGTCATATCCTCTACATCCTCTGATAAATTCATCTTCAGGCCTACCTTCTGCAACCAGGGTATCTCACCACGGCCATAACTGGCCGGAAATTCAACATGGCAAACCAGGTGATGGTCAAGAATCAGATCTCCTGTTCCATAAAATGTATATACAAAATCATTCTCAAATTGAATGGTCCTGTCAATGAATGAATAAGATTTCACGGTAGCACAGATCCTGAATTGCTGATCTGATATCCGGTTAAATTCCAGCTTTTCAACCTCATTAATAAGGGAATCCAATCCCCATTCATACCAATCCTTGTATTCCGCTCTGCCCCAGACGGAAATCTCGTTAAAAATGAGTGGCCTGTAAACATTCAATTCAGGGCCATTGGTGATCATTCCCTCATCCATCACAGATATTTGTTTAAGCTTTGCCTTTATTTTGTCAAATTCATAAGTAAAATCAGGCCCTTTGATGGTAATAAAAGAATCATTTTCGATGGTCTCCAGACTACCTTTTGTGTTTCCGTACATGATCGTATTGCCCGGTACTTTCCAGGGCAGGTAGAATTCCTCGAAAGTCACCTCATAATATTCAGGGGCCCAATGATTTGCTTGAGCTAAAAGGACCTCAATCCTGAGGACATAATCAGCCCCCGGTATAATTTCAGGCTTTTCAAGGGGTATTTTTATAACTTTTGACTGGAGAGGTTCTATGTCGGTTGAAATTTCCTGAAAATCAACAATCGATCCATCCTGGATGCAAAAACAGGCGAGCTTAAATTCATTCAGGTTGGTAAAATGATGTCGGTTTTCAATCTTAACTTCCAATTTATCGAGGTTGACCGGAGTAATCTTTACAGGGGCATGACTCTTTTTTACCTGCCAGGATTCCGGCTGGTATTCCCTCCTGGAAAAAATGATTCCGTCCATGGTAGCCGATCCTTCGGGTGTAGCACCATAACACAGGTATTTCCCTTCATTTGTATAATCCTCAAAAGTCAGCCAGAGGAGCAAGTTTTCGTTTATAGCCGGTTTATCGTTTTGAAATCCCAGTTGTGAAGGAGCCAGGGCTGTGTTGTGAATCCTGACATCATCAAATATTGCATTGGAAATAAATCCCGGGATCTGCTCATGGTCACGCTCATGATTCTTTCCTATGGTTACTGCATAAAATGTCCTTTTAATATTTCCTTTTGCGGGATGTGTTACCAGTTTTTTCCCATCCAGGTAAATGCTTATCTCGTTGCCATCATAAATCCCGGCTACATGATGCCAGTTGTAATTCCAGTCCCGGGGAAGATATGCCGAGGCCTGATACTTTTTATCCGTATGAACGGTAAAATAGATTGAATCCTTGTGGTTCTGCTCCAGGGCAAAGGAATGGTTCCCTTTTGAGATCATTGAATTGGATCCGTTCCAGCCACGCGGATAGATCCATGTCTGCAGCGTCAGCTCATCCCCCGTAATATTTAATTCAGGCGTGGAGGTAACCTCGACAAAATCGTCCAATCCATTGAACAAAACAGCCTTTCCTCTTATGCCCTCTGCATGTTCCGGGCGCCCCATCAAGGCCACTGTCTGATTATATTGCGAATGATCAGTCGTTTTGAACAGGTCGACCCACAAACCCTGGTTCACCCAGTCCCAGATATAGCCACCCTGCAGGGATGGATACTTATAGAACCTCTCCCAGTATTCGTCGAAATGCCCCATCGAATTTCCTGCTGCATGGGCATACTCTCCAAGTATGACCGGCCGCCGGGTAGTATCGCCGATAGCATCCAGCATGGAAGGGCTGGGATAACGGGTCCCGCAAATGTCGGCAAATGGAGCATCTCCATTCGGGGCATTGGTCTGGTGGTAAATAAACCTTGTGGGATCAGCCTGCCTGACATATTCGGCCATCTTATAATGGATAGGTGCCAGTCCACATTCATTCCCCATGCTCCACATGATTACGCAGGGATGATTTTTATCTCGTTGCAGGTACCTTGTCGTACGATCCATAAATGCCTCCACCCATCCCGGTTGCCACGCCAGGAACCTTTCACCATAATGACATTCTGCATTAACTTCATCGCATATGTAAAATCCCCATTGATCGGCCAGGTCATAAAACAATGGATCATTTGGATAGTGGCTTGTCCGGATACTATTGATATTCAGTTCCTTCATTAACTGAAAATCCCTTTCAATGGTTGCTCTTGTCATGGTGCGGCCCAGGTACGGATCATGTTCGTGCCTGTTAACTCCTTTTATCATCACAGGCACTCCGTTGACCAGCACCTGTGCGTTTTTAATCTCAAGTTCTCTGAATCCTGTTTTCTCTTCAAGTATCTCGATGACTGCGCCATTTCCATCCTTCAGTTCAATTACCAGGGTATATAGATACGGCTTCTCTGCTGACCATTTTAACGGATCTTCGACCTCACCCTTGATTTCTAACTTTGCATTGTCGCTTGGGTTGATTGATTTCAGGCCTGCTGTGAATACATTAATCTTATTCCCATCCGGATGGTATAGATGCGCATCCACGGTGATTTTCGATACATCTCTTTGGGATTCATTCCAAATAACACAAGCAATGGTCAGCGAGGCATCTTTATACTGATCGTCCAGGTCTGTTGTAACGAACATATCCTGTAAATATATATCGGGAAGAGCATACAGGTACACCTGCCTGTATATCCCTGCGAACCGCCACATATCCTGGTCCTCAAGGTAACTGCCATCGGACCACCTTACTACCTGAACCGCCATCTTGTTGTTGCCTGGTTTAATCCATTCGGAAATATCAAATTCACCAGCTGTCATACTTCCTTTGTCGAATCCAATATACTCACCATTTATCCATACCCAGTATGCTGCTTTCACCCCATCAAAATGAAGAATAATCTTCTTACCGGTCCAATCTTCAGGAATATCAAATTCTCTGATATAAAAACCAGCCGGGTTGAAATCCAGAGGGACCCTTGGCGGATCATAAGGGGCAAATTCCATCGGGATATTCCTGTATATGTAATAACCATATCCCTGCATCTGCCAGGTACCGGGGACCTGGATATCATCCCAGTCAGATGCATCAAAACCCTCCAGGTAAAAATAATCGGGTGCATCCAGGGGAGTTTTGGTCCAGTGAAATTTCCAGGATCCGTTCAGGGATTGATAAAACGGTGAGTTATCCCAGTTCCCATCGAGGGCCTGGCTGACTGATTCGAATGCCACATACGGCACATGCGGCGGCAACTGATTTTCTTCCACGAGAGATGGATTCTCAATATACCGGGATAAAATATCAGGATGGTTGAACTGGGCGTAATTTACTTGTATTGCAAATACAATAAACAAAAATAAAATGCAGGAAATTTTCATAACAGTTTGATTCTATTAGAAATTTTTGAGGTTTTCCTGATCCTTAACCCCTTGAATCCTTGAATCCTTGAATTCTCGGCCCCTTATCCCCTTAACCCCTTGAATCCTTGAATCCTTGAATTCTCGGCCCCTTATCCCCTTGGCCCCTTGAA
>CAYZEZ010000018.1:28614-29954 GCA_964477295.1 uncultured Bacteroides sp.
CCTTGAATCCTTGAATCCTTGAATTCTCGGCCCCTTATCCCCTTGGCCCCTTGAATCCTTGAATCCTCGGCCCCTTATCCCCTTAACCCCTTGAATCCTTGAATCCTTGAATCCTTGAATCCTTGAATTCTCGGCCCCTTATCCCCTTGGCCCCTCAAACCCTTCTTAGTTAACTAACGCCTGGTAGGTCAGCACCTGGAATTTTGGATGAATATCTCCGTGCCAGTTGGGAAACATCTGCACGAAAAACAGGGCTACCAGGTCTTCTTTCGGATCCATCCAGTAACTGGTTGAGAAATAGCCCCCCCAGCTGTAATTGCCCAATGAGCTGAGGGTTTGGTGGAGATTTTTTTCTGTGACGAGACCGAATCCAAGGCCGAATGGATTGGCGTCCGGCAGATGGGCGATCTGGTTGGTGATCATCAGGTCGATGGTTTTCCGTCCCAGTATCTGCTGGCCATTAAAGGTACCCCCGTTCACCATCATCTGCATAAATTTAGCATAGTCTTCGATGGTACAGCAAATACCTGCACCCCCTGAATAATAACTCTTGCCCCCCTTAAAAGGATAATTATATGCGTCCACATCAGATAGCTCAAACCCATCGTCTGTGCTCGCATAAACCGGCACCAGCCGGTTGAGTTTTTCATCGGGTATATGGAAACAGGCATCGGCCATACCCAGGGGACCAAACAATCTTTCATCTAAAAATTCCTCGAAAGTCATCCCTGAGATCACCTCAATAAAATATCCCAGGAGATCGGTATTCAATCCATAGGTAAAGGCTTCACCCGGTTCATGAAGCAACGGGACTTTTGCCAGTGCCGGCATGGTTTCACTCAGTTTTTTATCGGTTATAACGAATCCATCCGGAATGCCCAGTTCCTCATATAAAGGCCTGAGTTCGCCATGGATAAAAGGATATCCGATTCCCGAGGTATGGGTAAGCAGGTGACGGATGGTAATTTCTTTTTCAGCGGGACGTGTGACCAGTGAACCATCGGGCCTTACACTTTCGAGCACGGTCATCTCCTTGAATTCGGGGATGTACTTCGACAATTTGTCATCGAGCAGGAAATGTCCTTCTTCAAACAACATCATCACGGCAACGCTGGTGATTGCCTTAGACATGGAGGCTATCCTGAATATATCGTCCTTTTCCATGGGATCACCCGATTCCGGGTCCCTCATCCCAAAACTTTTATGATATACGACATGGCCTTTCCTGGCGATAAATCCGACAGCCCCTGGTATTTTGTTCTCATCAACATAGCTTTCGACTAATTGGTCGATCCGGTCAAGTCGTTCACTTGAAAAACCTGCCGATTCGGGTTCAACGA
>CAYZEZ010000019.1:0-29153 GCA_964477295.1 uncultured Bacteroides sp.
TAATGCAGTGCTTTTTGGCGTAATGGTAACCGGTGCAATAATTTTCAGTCTCGGATATTTTCTTTTAGGTATTTATTGCAGGAATAATGACTCCCTTCCTTCACTGGGACTGCAATTGCTCATTATTGGTGCTCCCTTATTCGGTCTTGCCACACTTTTTGGACCTATTCAGCAGGTAATCAGGATAATAGGGATTGCGGGTTTTTCTTCAGGATTGATCATACTGGGAGTCAGGATGCAAAAAATAAAGGTCCCGGATAAACCGGATTAACCATATCCATTGGTAATTATCAATGCTGTAATTACAAAAAAGTTGATTTTTTTTTTCGTCTAAGAATTTTAAATCTATTTAAATAAATATATCTTTGGCACTCAGTTTTACTTTTTAAACGCTTTTTAATGAACATTTACGTAGGTAATCTTCCGTATCAATTAACTGAAGAAGAATTAAAAGAGGTCTTCGCTGAGTTTGGTGAAGTCGAGTCTTCAAAAATCATTATGGACAAGTATTCCGGCAGAAGCAAAGGTTTCGGCTTTGTTGAAATGCCCAATGATGAAGAAGCCAAACAAGCTATCGAAAACCTGAACGATACTGATGTGAAAGGCAGAAACATCAGGGTTAACCAGGCAAGAGAGAGGAACGACAACTTCAGAAACAACGACCGTTACTAAATCCCTGTAGATTTTACGGGTTCTCTGGGGCAATAATTCAATCACAAAACATAAATTGGATTGATATCAGGATTTTTATATCCTGTTGTCAACATGTGCTTGTCATCCTGAAGCACAGAACTCAGGATGACTTTGTTTTTTGGACAGGTAATCTGGTTAAATCTCAGAAAGGCATTAACGAGCCATCCGCATTAATCATATCAACTGGTTCGGGAAAGATTTCAATACCCTTTTTATCCCTGAGTTTTTCCAGTGCCGGACCCGATACATATAATTTATCCAGGTGCAATGTATTTTTTATCCTGAGGATAACCTCTTTACCGGGCAATACTTCTCCGCAGTTTCTCAGGCCAAATTCAAGGCATTTTTGCTCATGTTCTCCAATTATCGGGACCTTAGCCCGTTCAAGAAAAGTGCTTGTATACACGTTTCTGTATATCATGCTCAGATCAAGCTGATCAAATAATCTCCGGGTGATCACATCTGCCAGGCCTATACCAAGTCCGTTACCATGCGATCCGCTGGTAAGGCTGCAGGCAATAATGGACCGTATTTTGGGTTTGTCAGGCTCAGGCATCCCAGGTAAGCGCATTCTCCCTATTACATAGGGATCCATACCTATTCCACTAATATCCTTCCCTATCTGGTCGATAACCAGCACATCGATTTCCTCAAGCGGTAAACGGGAACAGTTCTGTGAAGCCATTTCAAGGAGGCCCTTCTCCTCTTCCATGATCTGTTGTGCTGGCAAAACTTTTAATTCCATCGTATCCTTATAGGCATCCTCTACAATTCCAATACCGGCAATTATCTTTCCTGAAGCCAGGATTCTCTTCGCTATTTCCGGCATGAATTTTTCTAATCCATCCAGGCCTTTACCATGGATAAACTCTGCCTGTGGCACTTTCCCAAGACCGATAACCGACATCTTCACCAAACCACTTTCAAATTCCCCGCTGAAATCAGTATGGGGAGCAATCCTGTTTATCAGTATGATGCCATCAGACGAATATCCGTTTTTATCCATATATGCCGGTAAAGATGGATCATCAGAAAGATTTACCACCTCCATGGACGACCTAACTGGAGCCCCGGTATTATCCTCTGTAATTCCCAGGTCTTCCAGGATTCGTTCCTGACCCTCGGCGGTGGCTCCACCATGACTCCCCATAGCCGGAAAAATAAACGGTTTTCCACCATAATCTTTAACAAATTTTATTATTTCACTAACGATCAACTGAATATTGTTGATGCCCCTGCTTCCCACACCAATTGCAATTTCCTTATCCTTCGTAATAACGGCTAAATTGCGGCCCAGTTCTTTCTTTAAAATTCCCGGGATATCCCCCAGTTTCCTGCTCTGAAACTCCTGCCTGACACGATAATACTTAATTTGCCTGTCTTTGTATGGAATTGCTGTCATTATGATCCTTTATTTCCTGTAAATTTAAATATAATCTTTCTCGCAGCTTTATTAACATCATGAATTTCTTTGGGGTTAACCTTACTGTACCCTATCTTTATAATATGAAATCCAAGGCGATACAGGAGAGAAAAGTACTGGATCAGTTTATTATCTCCTATCCTGAGTTTCCAAAAGGCAGAATATCTAAAAGCGAATCACCCGATTTTATCCTTGCAATAAATCCCAGGTACAAAATTGGTATTGAGCTTACTCATCTTCATAATCCGGCAGAAAAGAACAATACAACCTATACTGCCATACAGCTGACCAGAGATATCCTGAACGCAGTTATCCTGAAAAAAGAAGAAAAAATTCCCATTTATAATAAGAAAAAGCTTAACGAGCTGTGGTTGATAATTATGATGACCGAACCAGGTCAGATGCCCGATTATAACCTGAACAATAAACTGGAAAGCTGGACCTTCAATAATAGCTTTGATAAGGTTTTCCTCTTTAATTTCTTTGATAATGAAATATTCCGGATTTTTTAACAATAACAATAATTCCTTTTGCAGCAGTGAAATTTCATGAATATTTTCTAACTTGGTTCAACGAACCATAAATTTTATTATCATGTTACTACCATTTATTCTCAGCCTCCTTTATTCCTCGATCCTTGTCCTCGCTATCGCATCGGAATGGGCACTTTACGAAAAAGCCGGGAAAGCCGGCTGGATCTGCCTGGTCCCCATCTGGAACACCCTTGTTTTGCTTGAGATCGTTGGCAAACCATGGTGGTGGATTTTCCTGTTTTTGTTACCAATCGTCAACATCATCTGGGCCATCTGGATGGTCAATATGCTCTCAAAAAGTTTTGGGTACAATGAAGGATTTACAGTAGGAATGATTTTATTACCCATTGTTTTCTTCCCTATACTGGGTTTTGGAAGCTCAAAATACATTGGTCCTTATGGTGCAGGCGGTGCAGATCCTTCCAATCCACCCGATATAACCAAACCTGAATATGATCTGAATAACTGGATCATTGCAGTTGCACTGTTTATGATTGTCAATGGTCTGTTCTGGTTCATATTGAGAATGCGCATGCGTTTCAATCCAACGGCATTTAGCTATTTTTTTTCCTTCCTTTTCGGGCTGATACCTGTGATTAGTGCCGGACTGATTAAAAATAAAATCTGGAAAATTTTACTTATTATTTTCGGTACCCTGTTTTTTGCAATGCAAATGGCGCAAATGTTCCAGCAATTTTTCGAAAAATTCTTTTAATCACTGCATGAGCAGAAAATCTCAGGATCCTGAAAATATTAAAGTTCACGGCAAACAACTGGTGTGCCCGGTATGCGGGAATGATCAGTTCAGGACCAGGAAAATATTGCTGAACACCAGGGCAGCTACAACATTTAATATCGAATGGGCCAACCCAGAACCAATTGTTATATCTGCAGTAGCTGCCAGTATATGTACTGGTTCCGTGGATAAAAGGCCCGTCTCAAATACGAAATGAAGTTCACAATATTATTTTTCTTAATAACACTTTTTCTTTTACCGGGATGTGGCCATCAGAAAAATACGGAAGTCTCTGATTTCTGGTACGGACCCCATCCCGAAGAGGATGATGTAAAATTTGTCATTCATTTCTATTCAGATAATGATTCAGTCAGTACTCATGGTTATTGGCTCGTGAATAATCATTATAATGCTGATTTTGAGGTAATTCGACCAATATATTCATCCTCTTCATTATCCTTTGCCATCCCTTCATGGGGATGCGAATACACAGGTGAATCTGTGAGCGAGGAGAAAGCGTCCGGTTATTTTATTTGTGAGGGTGAAAATTCCGATTCTGTGCTTCTTTTTAAAGACAATGATCTGGGCGATTACCTTGTTTATCCACAACCTCTATGCAAAGATCCTGATTTTCAGTATACATCTGATGCCTCCTTTGTATATAGCGGTGATTCTTTGTTTATCCATAATCTGATAAATGAAATATTGCGGGGGGAATATGGAAGGTATAATTCGTTCCTGGTAGCAAAAAACAATCAACTGATTTGTGAAGAATATTTTTACGGATATCAATCAGAGGACCTTCATCCCCTCGAATCCACAACCAAAAGCATTACATCGCTGTTGGTGGGAATAGCGGTGGATCAGGGAAAAATCAGGGATGTACATAGCCGGTTGGGAGATCTTCTTCCCGGGTATCCTAACCTGAAATCAGGTAAATATAAAGACCTGACCCTGTACCATCTGTTAACCATGACCTCCGGCTTTAAAATGAATGAGCCGGAAAGGCTCAGGAGCGATGACCGTATTAAGTATGCCCTGAACAGGGAATTGCTGTATTCACCTGGTGATACCTTTCAATATGACGGCGGATCGACGGAGATCCTGGCCGCTGTTGTTAAAGAGGCAACAGGAATGCATGCCGATGAGTTCGCCAGGGAATACCTTTTTAAACCACTGGGTATAGAAAAGTATGATTGGGAAATGTTCAGGCAGAATGGATATCCGCTCACCAGTGGATCGCTGGAACTCATCCCGGGAGACATGATTAAGATTGGAATGATGGTCCTTAACAACGGAATGTGGGATGGCAAACAGGTCATCTCCTCTGCCTGGATCAATGAATCCACTGCGGCACATACGAAAACCCACATCGAGGGAGATAACTACGGGTACCAATGGTGGAGTGTATCAATAGAGTCAGGAGAAAAATCTTTTGATGTGATCTGGGCAAACGGATTGGGGAGTCAATTCATCTTTATTATACCTGAACTGGACATGGTCATCGTAACCACAGGATATAATTATGAAGGAGAAAGATCGTGGGATATATTTGAAGGTTTAAGAAAGCATTTATACCTTGTGGAAGGATAAGAGTTCATCGTTAACCGTAATTCGTAATTCGATATTCATTAATCGATATTCACCATGAAACCCTACATCCTCGCAGAAACCAACTACAAAGCTGTAAAAGATCAAAAATTTGAGGTGGCTGTCCTACCCTGGGGTGCTACGGAAGCACATAACTACCATCTGCCATACTCCTCCGATACCATCGAGGCCAACACAATCTCTGCTGAATCGGCCCGCCTCGCATGGGATCAGGGCGCTAAAGTCATCGTACTGCCCACCATCCCATATGGCGTAAATACCGGGCAGCACGACATACCATTGGATATGAACATGAACCCCAGCACCCAGATGGTTGTGCTTGCAGATATTATCGAAGTCCTCGACCGGCAGGACATACATAAAATGGTCATTCTAAATTGCCATGGAGGCAATGATTTTAAGCAAATCATCCGCGAACTGGGAGTTCAGTTTCCCGGTATGTTCCTCTGCCAGGTCAATTTCTACCAGGCGCTGGACAGGAAAAAATATTTTGAGGAAGAGGGCGACCATGCGGATGAGATGGAAACCAGCCTCATGTTGTACTTGCATCCGGAACTTGTTCTTCCAAAGAATGAAGCCGGTGATGGAACCTCAAAGAAATTCAGCATCGGAGCCCTGAACGAACAATGGGCATGGGCGGAAAGAAAATGGTCACAGATAACGCAAGATACAGGTATTGGCAACCCAAAAAATGCAACTGCAAAGAAAGGCAAGCTATATTTTGAAGACCTGACCATAAAAATTGGTGATTTCCTGGTAGAACTGGCAAATGCGGATTTAAATCAGATGTATTTTTGAGAGTGGTCACTCCGAACTTGATTCAGGATCTATATCCTGCCACTGACATTAAGGTTCTTACCAGAGATAAGGATGACCAGCCTGTATCTTTTAATGAAACCAGGTCCTCCTTATACCTAATCAAGAACATACCCGGCGTAGTTGGATTATAATCGAGGAAAGAGTAATTTTAGTGAGATCCCAATCCAAATAAATCATTTCATTACACCTGGATAACCATTAAACAAACCAAACTATGAAAAAATTAATCATCATCGTCCTTATATCCTGTTTTGCAGGATTTGCTTATTCGCAGGAGCCATTTAACGGGCTCGATGCAGGGATGACCAACCTCTTCCGTTTGTCCGACGCTAAAACGCGGTCAATCAGCCCTGAAAATTATAAAGGTGAAAAAGGGAAAGGCGGCATGGCCACGCTCGAAAATGGTTCTGCCGGCAATGCCGCGCGCGACCTGGGACTAGGATGGAAGGTGAATCCTTATGTACGGATCCAGTCCGGAGAAACTTTTACTATCGCCGAAATCGAAGGTCCGGGTGCCATCAAGCACATCTGGATGACCCCTGCTGGTACCTGGAGATATTCCATCCTCAGGTTTTACTGGGATGATGAAACGGAACCCTCTGTGGAAGTCCCGGTAGGCGACTTCTTTGCAGCCGCCTATGAATACAAACAGATCTCTTCCATTGCCGTTTGTGTAAATCCCGGAAGTGCATTCAACTGTTACTGGATCATGCCCTTTAAAAAGAAATGCAGGATAACCATGGAAAACATCGGTGAAAAGCAAATGGTGCTTTACTACCAGGTTGACTACACCCTAAATGATGTACCTGACGACGCGGCCTATTTCCATGCTCAGTTCAGGAGGACAAATCCCATTCCCTACAAAGAGGTATATACACTGGTCGACAATATCAAAGGAAAAGGCCAGTATGTTGGAACCTACATGGCCTGGCAAACCAATAACAATGGATGGTGGGGAGAAGGTGAGATTAAGTTTTATATGGATGGGGATAAACAATTCCCAACCATCTGCGGTACCGGTACTGAAGACTATTTTTGCGGTTCATATGGATTTGTACACAACAATAAATACAAAGATTACACAACTCCCTATGCCGGTTTTCATGTGATCGAACCCGATGATAATGTGCTCTACAAGTCACAAACCAGGTTTGGCATGTACCGCTGGCACATCACCGACCCTGTCCGGTTTGACAAAGACCTGAAAGTGACAATGCAGGCATTGGGCTGGCGAAGCGGAGGACGCTACCTGCCCCTCCAGGACGATATTGCCAGCGTGGCATTCTGGTACCAGTCTGAACCACATAATTCCTTCCCGAAATTACCAGGAAAGGATTACCTGGAGATCCAGTGACAGACTTTAAGGTGAATCAATAATCTACGCACCGGACCGTATGAGAAAATCAATATTCACTCTTTTGATCCTGACCATATCCTGTACGTTGCTTGTTGCACATGGACAACAGGATTATATTGCCTCGGAAATTACAAAACTCGTTCTTCTTGGAACAGGTAATCCAAATCCGGATCCGGCACGTTCAGGATGTGCTCTGGCCATTATTGTAAATGATACTCCTTATATCATCGATTTTGGTCCCGGTGTGATCAGGCAGGCAGCCAGCCTTTCACCTCGCTTCGGAGGTGGTATTAAAGGATTAAGCGTGCAGAATATTAAAACTGCCTTCCTTACACATCTTCATTCGGATCATACGACAGGATATCCCGACCTGATCCTTACTCCCTGGGTGATGGGCCGCGATGCACCACTGGAAGTATATGGTCCTGAGGGCATTGCAGAAATGACGGATAATATTCTGAAAGCCTACAAGCAGGATATTGATTATCGTTTAACAGGATCAGAACCGGCCAATGACAAAGGATGGCGAGTTAATGCTCATGAAATTAAGCCGGGAAAAATATACCAGGATGAAAACATCGCGGTGCAGGCCTTCCTGGTGGAACACGGGACCTGGCCAAATGCATTTGGTTTTAAGTTCACTACTCCCGACAGGACAATTGTGATCTCAGGCGATACTAGGCCATGTGAAAAGCTGGTAGAAATGAGCAAAGGAGCCGATATCCTGGTTCACGAGGTATATTCGGTCGCTGGATTCGAAAATAAGGACCCTGCCTGGAAAACGTATCACGCAGCACACCATACCAGCACCCATGAATTGGGAAGAATTGCCAGCCAGGCAAAACCGGGATTGGTAGTGATGTACCATGTCTTATCATGGGGAGCAACAGATGAAGAAATGCTGCAGGAAATCAAAGAAACCTACAATGGAAAGGCGGTTGTTGGAAAGGACCTGGATATTTATTGATCGTGAAATAGTTGAAAGATGTGATCAGTGGCACCCGCGATAAGAATATAATGAACAAATTATCAAAATAATGCCGACTTATGAAACGATTTCTACTTTTCTTAGCACTGCTTACGGGTATCCTATTATCCGCTCAGGCACAACGGATGCTCACAACCGGGTCCCTGTTTAAGGAAATGATTGACCTGGAAGGGCTTTCATCCATTCCCGATCCCTGGTACCAAATGGTGCAATATTCGTCTTACGATCACCGGAGCACGCTACCCGGGGGACCCGAATGGTGGGCCAACTCGGATGGATTCGGAGGGGAACCCGAACCTAATTTCGAGGAGGTTATCAGTTATGATCCGGAAACAGGTGATGGGGAATTTGTTATTGCTGATGTGGAAGGACCAGGTGCCATTGTAAGGCTCTGGTCAGCTGCGATAAACGGAGAGGTTAAAATGTATATCGATAACATGAACGAGCCGGAATATGAAGGCTCTGCCAAGACTTTCTTTTCAAGGATATACGACTATTTCCCGAAACCGGATAAAGTCAATAAAGATGTTTTCGAGAAAGCATTTTACCAGAGAGATGCCTGCTATACGCCTATGCTTTTTACGGAACGGCTGCGCATAGTCTGGAAGGGTAACCTGGAAAATTTACATTTTTACCAGATGCAGGTGAGATTATATAACGATTATACTATGGTGGTACCCTTTAGTCCTGAGGATATCTTTCAGTACAGCGATGTGATCAATGAGGTAGCTGCTGTACTGGCTGATCCAGATAAGGAATTTCCTTATTCAAAGGGTGGTAAAAAGAACTCAATTAATCCAAGCGTGAAAAAAGGTGAAACACAGGAAGTACTGGTACTGGATGGACCTGCGGTAATAGAAAAGCTTGTTTTGAAAGTGGAGGCTGGCAATCTGGATAAGGCATTGAGGCAAACCATTATGCACATTTTCTTCGACGATTTTCCATGGGCGCAGGTCCAGGCACCGGTAGGAGACTTTTTCGGAGCCGCACCCGGGATCAATCCCTAACAAACGCTTCCTTTTACAGTGGAACCGGATGGCACCATGACCTGCAGGTATGTGATGCCGTTTGAAAGTTCATGCAAAATACTTTTTGAAAACCTTGGGGATCAGGATGTTACTGTTACGGGAAGTGTGAGATCAAATGATTACAGTTGGGACCGTAACAGCATGCATTTCAGGGCACGCTGGAGGGTCAATAACAACCTCCAACCATCTGTTTATAATACGTACGATGTCCCGTTTCTGATGGCCGTTGGTCAGGGAACTTATGTAGGAACTACTTCCATCGTGCTGAATCCTGCCGATGTTCCTTCCTCGTGGGGTAACTGGTGGGGCGAAGGAGATGAAAAGGTTTTTGTCGATTTTGGAGAAGTCCCTAGTCTTTTCGGGACAGGTTCAGAAGATTATTACAACTATTCATGGTCCTCCCCTGATATCTTTTTCTATCCGTACTGCGGTCAGCCCCGTAATGACGGACCCGGCAACAGGGGATTTGTCACCAATTACCGCTGGCATATCCTCGATCCGATACCATTCAAGGAAGAGATCAGGTTCTATATGGAGCTGTTTACTCACAGACCGACTCCCGGGTTATCTTATGCCCGGATCGGGTACCATTATGCCAGGCCCGGATTGACTGACGACCATTTTCCTATAATGCCTGAGGATGTCAGGCCACTTGAATTGCCACCTAACTGGCAGCCAGTTGCGTCACATGGATCGAGGAATTCACTATTTTACCAGGCAGAAGATATCATCACCTCAAATCCATCTTATCAGATTTACAGAGGCAATCTATGGGCCGCGGGAGAATTGTTGGCTTGGAAGCCCGAATCAAACGGTGAATCCCTGAATTTTCAGATCCCTGTACCTGGGGACGGAAAGTACAGGATCTGGTTCACTGCGGCACTTACTCCGAATTCAGGCAAATTAAGTGCATCGTTGAATGGGAATCCAACCAACTTCTCAGGCGGAGTATCAGAGATTGACCTGTTTGTACCCTACAGGACACTATCACGAAATTTCTCACTGGAAACTGTTGAACTGAAAAAAGCCACCAACCTGGAGATCACTATCCATTACACTGGTTCAGATTCAGGCAGCCGGGAACCCGAGATCGGTCTTGACTTCATCTGGCTCCAGAAGTTAGAATAATTGCCGTCGGTTCTAAGGTCGGATTACAGGAAACACCACCACATTAACTAAGAATTAAAAACCAAGAACGAGGAACTATGAAGGCACAATCACGCAGAAGCTTCTTAAAAAGCACATCAGCAGTAGCAACCGCCGGTATCTTATCTTCCAATCTCCCCCTCCTCTCCTGCGCCGGCAGTGCAGGCCAGGTTTCCGGTGGAGCGATTAAGATCAATCCGGTACCATTGTTCGATCTTTCACCCTACCTCTACATGCAATTCATGGAACCCCTGGGCGTGACCGATGGTTCAGTGGATGCTGCATGGGACTTCATAAACGACCGGTGGAGGGAGGACCTGATCGATATCACAAAAGACCTGGCTCCCACCCTGATCCGCTGGGGAGGATGTTTTGTATCCTATTACAGGTGGAAAGAAGGTATCGGCCCGCAGAATGAACGCAAACCCATGTTCAACCTGCTCTGGGGAGGAATTTACAATAACCAGGTGGGTACCCATGAGTTTGCAGACTTCTGCCAGCAGGTTGGCGCAGATGCCCTGATCTGTGTTAACTTCGAATCAGACGGACGGATGCACTGGGCCAATCCTCCCAAAGGAGGTTCCCGCCTGGGTGATGCAAAGGAGGCAGCCGAATGGGTCGATTACTGTAATAATCCTTCCAATTCACTGCGAATTATACATGGTCATCCGGATCCATACAATGTAAAACTATGGCAGCTTGGGAATGAAACCTCCTATGATCCCAACGGGATGGACTGTGATACGGCATGTCAGAAAAGCATTGAATTTGCAACAGCCATGCGGGAAAGGGATCCCGAAATTCAATTCATCGGATGGGGAGACTCAGGATGGGCCAAACCAATGTATGAAAAAGCAGGCGAACATTTACAATACCTGTCTTTCCATAATGGATATGGGCCAGGGGGAAAAGATTCACCACTCCGGGGAATTGAGTACCGGAAAGACTGGGACAAAACATGGGCATTTTTTATGGAATCATTCAAACAGCCAGAGAATAAGATCATGGAAATAAGGGAAGAAACGGAGGAACTGGATATTCCGCTGGCTATAACGGAAGGTCATTTCTTCCTCCCGGGCAGGAACAGGTGCGAAGCACTTTCGACCTGGGCTGCGGCCGTATCCAATGCACGGATACTGAACATGTTTGAACGAAACGGAGATAAAATAAAAATAGCCACCATAGCAGATTTCTGCGGCACACGCTGGCAGAACAATGCAGTGATGATGCCCGTCCCGGGTGGACAGTCCTTCCTGATGCCAGTGGCCATGATCATGCAACTTTACAGGAAACATACCGGCGATCAATTTGTTGAGGTGAGCCAGTCCCCGGGTGACCTGGATATCACAGCCAGCCTGACCGGAAATAAACTATTCCTTCATGTGGTTAACACCAATAAGGACAGCTCGGTCCGAACCAGTATCGATATTGCTGAAAAACCCTTTAAATCGGGCCGTTCTTTCACCATTGCACTCGATCCTGCCTATGAGGTTTTCGAACACAAACCGGATATCACCAGTCCAAAAGAGGAAGAACTGGCACAGGATGGAAGCCTTGTTATACCGGCAGCATCAGTCAGTGCCATAGAAATTGATCTGAAATAAGATTGAACCTCCTCGCACCCGTACCTCGCAACTTAATTTGACAGTCAAATGAAAACAACAATTCGTTTATTATTTTTCCTGGCGTTCATTATCCAGCCGGCATGCAAAAAACAGGAAACAGGAGATCCGGAAACTGAAAAATTACAGAAATTCCTGATTACCAAACCTGAACTCGTCCTGGAATACAATCATGATCCGGGAGAAAGAAAACTGTCTTTTAAAAATTCACATCTCCCACCGGATGAGTGGAGAGAAAAAGCACGCGAGAAGCTGGCAGAGATACTGAATGTAACCTTCCCTGCACCTGGTGAAGTAAATGAGCTCAGATCAACTGTTTATCAGGGAGTTACAATACATGCCCTGGTAATGGAAATAGATGAAAACCTTTCCATCCCCGCCTACCTGCTCGAACCTGCAACAATCACAAAATCAGCAGTCATTGCTATCCATGGACATGGATCGGTAGAGCCGGCTATTGGTCTGGCCGACGATTACCACCATATGTTCGCCCTTGAACTGGCCAGGGCAGGCCACCTTGTACTCGCCCCGGAGTTAAGGGGTTTCAGTACGCTGGCCGACCTGGCAGCCCATAAGGAAATTAACAGGCTGGATTATTGGGTCAGCTATAGTCAGTTTACCCTTGTCACAGATGGTTTCCTGTATGGCAGCACCCTGATCGGTGAAACAGTGGATGACCTGCTCAGGTGGGAGGAGTGGCTTGCAGCTGAATATTCTGTTAAAACACTGGATGTGACCGGTATTTCCTATGGAGGAGACCTGGCTATCACCTACCCTGTCTTCAGTAAGCGCACCGGGAGAATTTTTGCCAGTGGAACACTTGGTTCTTTTGACCTGATATTCCAGCGTTGTTATAATGCTCCGGCCCATTGCATTCCGGGAATACTTGAGTGGATGGACCGAAGCGATATTGCCGGAATGTGCGCACCCTCTCCGATAGTCATTCATTATGGTGAACTTGACGTCCCCAGCGAGACCAACGCCTCGGCTTCGTATAATGAATCGGTACCGCAATCAATGGAGGAACTCAGGGAGATCTATGCTGCATTTGATGCCGAAAACGTTGTAAAATTAATGGTGACCAGGGATTCTCATCACGAAATGGATATTCCCAGACTCATTAAATTTTTCAATGATAATTGATAAATTGTGACATTGAAAATTCATTCAGGGTATGGTTTCAACCAGTAGCAATATGCAGGCCTTTATGCCCCGGTTCTCACCAGATAGGATCAGGGAAATTGTCAGGAAATTGTATGGCATGGAGACAGAGGTAAAACTCCTCGACAGCTATATCGACCAGAATTTTCATCTTCAGACAGGTACAGGAGAACACTATGTCTTAAAGATCCAGAACAGGAAGGAGGATCCGGAACTGATTACAGGGCAACAGTCTGCAATCCAGCACCTTAATGACCATACTCCCTATACCTTTCAGCAAATCAGGTCAACCCTGTCTGCAAAAAACATCGGGGTGATCCGGGACCGGGATGATCAATTTTATCACTGTTGGATGGTTAGTTACCTGCCGGGTACATTCCTGGCTGATGTCAGGGAACATTCAGACCAGCTCTGTTATGGATTGGGAAGAATGCTGGGATATATGGATAAGGCTCTTGAACTCTTCGATCACCCGGTTTTTAAGAGATACATCCGGTGGGATCTCAGGAATGCCCTTGACGTAAGATCCCGGATGGGAAGTATTTCATCTTTCCGGAAAAGAAATATCATCAGCCATTTCCTGAATCAGTATGAATCTTACGTCGTCCCACTTTTGCCCGATCTTAAAAAAGGGATCATCCACAATGATGCAAACGATTATAATGTGCTGGTGGATACCGGGAAAGACATGGTGACAGGCATCATCGATTTTGGTGATATGGTATATACCGAGATTATCAATGAACTTGCAGTGGCACTGGCATATATCATGATGCATAAGGATGATCCGATGGAACCGGCTGTATCTGTTGTGGGTAGCTACAATAAAATATTTCCACTTCATGAAAAAGAGCTGTCTGTACTCTTTCACCTGATTGCAGCAAGACTATGCATTTCTGCGGTTTTCTCCGCCATTGACCACCAGCAGAATCCGGAAAATGAATACATTCAGATCTCAGAACGGGCTGCCTGGGATCTGCTGGAAAAGATTATTGCTATTGATCCATTCAGGGCGGAAAACCTGTTTCGAAATGCCTGTGATATGAGCCTGAAAATCCGTCCCGGAAAAAGCAAATCAGATATACTGAAAGCAAGAGGTAATTCCCTCGGCAAATCGCTGTCGGCAACTTATGAATCCCCTTTAAAGATTATAAAGGGGCAATACCAGTACATGTTTGACGAAGATGGAAGAACATACCTTGATACGGTAAATAATGTTTGTCATATCGGGCATTGCCATCCACGCACCCTTGAAGCTGCCCGGCAGCAATCAGCGTTGTTGAATACCAATACCCGCTACCTCCACGACAACATCATTGAGTATGCTGAAAAATTAACCGCCACCCTCCCTGATCCGCTCAATGTTTGCTTTTTTACAAATTCCGGGAGCGAAGCCAATGAACTGGCCCTGAGGATGGCCAAAGTGTAAACGGGTGGTTCTGAAATTATTGCTATTGACCATGCATACCATGGCAATACCAATGCCGCGTTAGATGTCAGCCCTTACAAATTCAATGGCCCTGGTGGCTCCGGTTGTCCTGAACATACCCATGTAGTTCCGATACCTGATGTTTACCGGGGCGGAGTTAAACAATATGCAGATTATGTGTCTCAGAGCATTCAGGGAATAAGGGGAAAAGGTCTGAATCCGGCAGGTTTTATTGCAGAGTCAGTGGCAGGGGTGGCAGGGCAAATCTTCTGGCCGGAGAATTACCTGAAAGAAGCATTTCAATTTATTCGTGAAGCCGGGGGAGTGTGCATTGCCGATGAAGTCCAGGTAGGTTTTGGACGTATCGGGACCCACATGTGGGGATTTGAAACACAGGAAGTAGTACCGGATATCGTTACCCTTGGTAAGCCTATCGGCAACGGTCATCCGATCGGGGCGGTGATTACAACAAAAGAAATAGCCGGGGCATTTGATAATGGAATGGAATATTTCAATACATTCGGCGGCAATCCTGTATCTTGTGCCATTGGCCTGGCCGTCCTGGAAGTGATTGAGGAGGAAGGGCTGCAAAAGCACGCACTGGAGGTGGGTAATTATTTCAAAAACTCTTTGGATCAGTTAAGTTCACAATTCAATCTTATTGGCGATGCCAGGGGATTGGGATTGTTTCTCGGGATTGAGTTTGTCACGGACAGGAAAACCCGGGAACCGGCTTATAAAGAGGCTGCTGTGATCAGTGAAAGGATGAAAGATGAAGGTGTCCTCACCAGTGTTGACGGCTATTTACACAACGTAATTAAAATTAAACCTCCCATGCCATTTAACAGGAACAACGTGGATCAATACATCCAATCCCTTGGAGACGTTTTAAAGAAAATGACGTAAGCTTTATCGATAAATTTTAATTTTATAATGAGACTGAAATAGCATAATCTCGTACCTCGTAACCCGCAACTAATTTTATATAACCATGAAACTTCGTAACATCCTATTAACTGTAATATTAGCAGTAATCCACGTCCATGCATTCAGCTGCACCATCATAGCAATCGGGAAGAAAGCCTCCACTGATGGCTCGGTTATTATCTCCCACTCCGACGCTGGTCCTGACTGCAGGCTCCATGTTGTTCCAGGAGCCAACTTCAAGCTCGGAACAATGGCCCCCGTACACTGGGGTATGGTAGACCTGGGAAGGCCGCTCGGTGATTATGGTGAAGTGATCGGACACATCCCGCAGGTAACACAGACCTATTCCTATTTTCAATCGGCCTACCCTCAGATAAATGAATTTCAGCTGGCCATTGGGGAAAGTACGATGAGTCAGCGGGATGAGTTAAGGGTGGATATCGGGATATGTAAGCAGATAATGACGGTAGAGCAAGCCCAGGCCTTTGCATTGCAGCGATGCAAGACGGCAAGGGAAGCCCTCCTTCTTATCACAAATTTACTGGAAACTTACGGATTCCTTCCCTCATGTGCAGGTGAATCGGAAGCCCTGGTAATCGGTGATGTAAATGAGATCTGGATACTCGAGATTTTCAGCGTGGGTAATGATTGGGAACCCAACAGTGGTAATCCCGGTGTGATCTGGGCAGCTCAGAGGGTACCTGATGATAATGTTCTGGTGATCCCCAACTGGAGTATCATAAAGGAAATCAACCTTGATGACAAAGAAAATTTTATGGCTTCCGGTAATTATATTAAAATTGCCATTAACCATGGCTGGTATGATCCCGAAGGAGGAAAGCCATTCATCTGGCAGGAGGTTTACTCTCCCGTACCCAGGGAATGGGCCACCAGCCGATTCTGGTTGTTTTATTCAACGTTTGCGCCGGATTATGCCGATTGGCCGGATCGTTATACTGAGGATCCTTTCAAGGGCGACGACCAGTATACCCAGTACGTCGAACCATTATCTCTCTATCCCTTTTCTGTGAAACCGGAAAAGAAGATGTCAGTTCAGGATGTAATGGATTTTCAGCGGTCTACATTCACAGGAACCATCTATGATAAAGAGAATTCACCTGCATGGTATTATCCTAACCAGTCCGGTGTAATGGTAAAAAGCCAGGTTGCCACACCCTTTCCCAGTTCCGAGTGGCGCAAAGTATTAAAGATCAACAGCCGCAGAAACGTTGCCCGTGCCCGTGGCGAATATGGTATGATCGCCCAGCTTCGCGGATGGCTGCCCAATGAGGTCGGTGGGATATACTGGTTCTATGTCGACAATGCCCATGTTTCAGCCTATGCTCCTATCTATACAGGAGTTACAGATGTGGCTGAATGTTACAAGATCTATGATACGGAGAAGTTTGATGATAATTCAATCCGCTGGTGTGTCGATTTCGTTGAAAACCTCCTTTATCTTCGCTGGCAGGAAGCCATAATCGACCTCCGCCTGAAAAGGGATAAGCTTGAGAACAGATTCTTTGAAGAACAGGATGAGATCGATAAAAAAGCCACAGAAATGGCTGAGAAAAATCCGGAAAAAGCTAAAGAATACCTGACGGAATTAACCATCCGAAGAATGGAAGAAATTCATACGTTGTTTATCGAGATGAGGTACGAGCTGATTACGAAGTACACTAATAATAAACAAGGCATCTAGGGTAAGAAAGATCCTTCAAATCGCAAAAAGGAAAAATAAAATGAGCAAATACAACAAGCTTGATATTTTGTAAGCATACGTAATGAAACTTGAATCGTCAGCATTTTTTAAGTAATTTTATGTTTATGAAAATACGGTGGCTGATAATCATTGCCCTGATCCTGGCAATCCCGTCGTGTGAACAGGCTGAGCGCACCAGGGATACCTTAAAGACCTTTTTGAGGGAACCTCCGGTATATCCGGTGGCCAACACGATCAAAACATCCGTGTCGATTGGGTATTGTGCCTCGGTCGCTGTTGCCAGCCTGATGGAGATGGACATTCCGCATGCAACCGTTTACAGGGACGGGAATAAATCATTGATCTACCTCCATTCGGGTGCTGAGATGTGGGTCCCATACTGGAACAATAGAAATGAGGAGATCATCATTGCTACTATTGCTGTGGATGAGGAGATGCTGATCATGAGCATTATATTCCCGGACGAGGCACTCAGGACAAATAAGTTTCAATTGCTGAATGTAGAGACTATCCCGGTAATTGTGGAAGAAGATCATATCATGACTATCTATGCCAACCAGGATATCAATATTGATGGAGATCCGTCGGTAAACATTGAAATGGGGCCTATGGAAATAGAAATTGAAGTCGGGCGCCTCGATGTCGAACGGCCACAGGCAGAGGAAGTGGCCATCAAACAGAATGCCTGGATTACAGATATTTACCACAAGGGGACATTTAACCAGTTCCTGGATGATGATTATGTAATTACCGGCGGGGAACAGCAGGTATTTACCGGTTACCGTGGAACCAATACGGAAGCAACTGTCATGCAAATGGCAGTAATCGGGGCCAAAATCTCCTCCGACTGTTTTTTAAATCCGGGCAGTGGATTCGCAATCCTGAAAGAGATTGACGTTTCCAGCTCCAGGAACAAAGGCCTGGATGACCTGGTACTGGGTACCATATTTTTCACCTTCATTGAACACTGCAATGGGAAAGTAATGATTCCCGCCGCCACCGGGAATTTTATCGCCTCTTCCGGAAAGGAATACGATCTTAACCTGTACGAATAACCTGGTTAGTTTGAAAGGTCGTATCTTTAAATTGTCCCATAAGATCAAATGAGAGTCATTATTGCTTATATATTTAAAGTCCTCTTCAGGATCCCATTCCTGCGTAGCAGGTATTATGGAATTGTCTTCCGGATAATTCAACCACTTAAGCTGTTTAATGGGATCACCCGGATCGTAACATACGACAGGGACCTGAAAATGAAACTGGACCTGGATGAGTGGGTGCAACAGCATATATTTTTTCTTGGCTATTTTGATCTATTCGGGATTACCCTGGTTAAGAGTAGATTGACAGAAGGAAATGTTTTTATCGATGTTGGTGCAAACATAGGCTCATATACCCTGGTTGCGGCAAAATTGGTGGGTAAAACCGGAAAGGTATTTGCCTTTGAACCTGTTGGATCAGCATTTAACAGGTTAAGTGAAAACATATCCCTGAATGACCCGGGCAATATTAAAGCAGAACAAACAGCGATCTTTAACAGTAACCAAAAACTTGATTTCCACCTTTCCAGCAATAAAAACCTGGGCATGTCGAGCATCTACCATCATGATGCGGAAAGCGGTGCAATTGAACAGGTCGGGGCAATCAGGCTGGATGATTATGTAAAGGACCACTCCATAGAAAGGATCGATATGATAAAAATCGATATCGAAGGATCGGAAATGTTCGCTCTCCAGGGTATGACGGATACTCTGAGAAATTTTAAACCTGATATATTCATTGAATTAAAGGATGAAGCGCATCTCCACAGTGAGTATTCTGTGAATGATATTATAGGATTTCTTAACCGATTAGGTTATAAGCAGAATGCCCTGGACGAAGCAGGGAACCTCATCCCGGATTTGAATAAAAAAAGAAAGGATTATTACAATTTCCTTTTTAAATTCTAGTGCCTCCGGGATTTAAAAACCTCCAGGCAAATTGCCTGGAGCATTTAACCTTGGAGGTTTTTAACTAACTTTATCCAATAAATCCAAATCCAATAATGTCTGAATCTTCTCAAAACAGACAGATAAGGATCTCCCATTTATCGAGGACCTATCAGAAGGGAAGTGTTGAAGTTTGCGCCCTTCAGGATGTCTCCTTTGAATTAAGCCAGGGGAGATATTATTCAATTGTGGGAAAGTCCGGTTCTGGAAAATCCACCCTCTTAAACCTGATTGGAGGACTCGATAAACCGACCGGCGGAGACATCGATTTTTACGGCAAAAAGATGTCAGAAATGAGCCGCAAAGACCTGGCCAGGCATCGCCAGACATCGGTGGGAATGATCTTTCAGTCGTTTAACCTGATTAACTCGCGCACTGCCATGGAAAATGTTGTTCTGCCCCTGGTATTCAGTGGGATGAACAAACGGGAGAGAACAAGCCGTGGCAAGGATATTTTAGGCCAGGTTGGTTTGGGCAACAGAATGAAACATTATCCGGGTGAATTATCCGGCGGTGAGGCACAACGCGTTTCCATTGCCAGGGCATTGGCCAACCAACCGGATGTGATCCTGGCCGATGAACCGACAGGAAACCTCGATAGCAAGACTTCTGAAGAGATCGTAAATCTACTCGTATCCCTGAATAAGGAACACGGATTGACGGTCATAATGGTTACCCATGATGTGGAAATGGCAGAGGGTGTCTCAGATCAGGTTATCAGGCTCAAAGATGGACAGATAATATAATGTTTTTTTACTGTTACAGCTATGAATGTGGGTGATATGATACAAATGGGATTCTCCAACCTCTGGAGAACACGCCTCAGGACAACGCTTACCATCCTGGGCGTGGTGATTGGTATCGGTGCTCTCACCTCAATGGTCTCCTTTGGAACAGGGATGCAGAAAAACTTCACAGATGCATTTAAAAAAAGCGACCTGTTCACCAGCATGAACATTACTCCAACAAAAATCAACCTCGCTGAATTAAGCCACGGAGATGCATCTGGTTTATCCGGTCTTCTTGATGGTGATGTTAAACCTCTGACCGATTCAATCCTTTACAGTATCCGTGAAATACCAGGTGTGGAAATTGCCTTTCCTGAAGAAACATTCCCAGGAAGGATACAAATTGATCAGATGGAAACGACTACGAACATCCAACCCTTCCCTGTCATTATGGGGAAATATCCTCCTTTCAATGAATTACTGGCCGGTACATTTTATTCCGATGATTCATCCAGGATGGTTGTATTAAAATGGGAAACACTGAGAAACCTTGGGCTGATCGTTGAGGATCCCGATGTAAATATTACCCTCACGAAGGAAGATTCCCTGAAAGGCCGCCGCATTGTTCCTGTTGATTCAATTATTGATAAAGAAATTACAATCATAACGGCTACCATCAACCGGGAAGCTATGAAGAATCCCCTCGGTATCCTGATCAATCCCAGATTTGAACCCTTCAGCGAAACTGAAATGAAATTGACTGTAAGTGGCATCATTAAAAGAATGGATGAATTTTCACTTTTCCGGTTTGGAGGCGGTGTGTTCATTCCTATGGAAACAGCAAGGTCAGTATCCAGACTGAGCTTCTCAAGCGTTTGGGACATATTAAACAAGGGAGATAAAGATGAGGGAACCTACGGATCGATCTACGTAAGAGTCAATAAAATGGGAGAAATGACAGGGGTCAGGAAGGAGATTGAAAAACTGGGTGTTGCAGTTTTCTCGATTTCCGATCAGTTGAATGAGATGAAACAGGCATTCCTGATCATAGACAGCCTGCTGGGTGCCATCGGTGCCATTGCCTTAATAATTGCCGGTCTGGGAATTATTAATACCATGATCATGTCTATCCTTGAACGTACACGGGAGATAGGGATCATGAAAGCAGTAGGGGGGAGCGAGGGACAAATAAAGTTAATATTCTTTGTTGAAGCAGGCTTTATCGGATTGATTGGTGGTATATTCGGGCTCGGATTGGGATGGCTGGTTACCCGGGTGGCAAACTTTATTATGTTGTCGTATCTCCGGCCGCAGGACCTGCCACCTGTCGACCTGTTTTATTTCCCGATCTGGCTGCTGCTGGGTGCAATAGGATTTTCAGTCCTGGTAAGCCTGGCTGCAGGACTCTACCCGGCAATAAGAGCCGCCAGGATTGATCCGGTCAGGGCACTGAGGCATGATTAAAGCCATTTAACCAAAATAGTAAACAACCTATCTCTAAATGAAAAAACTAATCATTTTGGCATTCTGTATCAGTTCTGTGCTGACCGGCTGTCAGAAAGCCCCTGAGACCAAGCCCAATATAATCTTTATCCTTGCCGATGACCTGGGATATGGTGAATTGGGCTGTTACGGACAAAAGCTTATTAAGACACCCAATGTGGATAAAATGGCCGCTGAAGGAATGCGGTTTACCCAATTTTACTCCGGAAGCCCTGTTTGTGCTCCGTCAAGGTGTGTACTCCTTACCGGTTTGCAAACAGGACATTCCTTTGTGCGCGATAATTATGAAATGGGTGGTTACCTGGATGAGGAAGAAGGCGGACAACTACCTCTTCCCCCCGGCACTCAAACCCTGGCCCGGTTCTTAAAAGAAAAAGGTTATGCCACAGGCGCTATCGGGAAATGGGGACTGGGTGGTCCGGGCTCAACCGGACTGCCGACCAGGCAGGGATTCGATTTTTTCTATGGCTACCTGTGCCAGAAACAGGCCCATAATTACTATCCGTCCCATCTATGGAGAAACGAAGAATGGGATACCCTGGCCAATGGATATTTCGCACAACACCAGAAATTCGAGGGCGATCCGTCCAATCTTGCAGATTTTGAAAAATATAAGGGCACCGATTATGCCCAGGACCTGATGGCTGATGAAGCCCTGCAATTCATCAGGGATCACCGGGATGAATCCTTTTTCCTCTACCTTCCTTTTCCGGTGCCTCACCTGGCCCTGCAGGTTCCGGATGAATCGCTCGAAATGTACCTTGGTAAGTTCGAAGAAGAACCATACCTGGGCGAAAATGGCTATCTCCCCCACCCTTATCCAAAATCGGCTTATGCGGGCATGATCACACGGATGGATATGCAAATTGGCCAGATCATGGATCTCTTAAAAGAACTTAAACTCGACGAAAACACTATCGTCATGTTTTCGAGCGACAATGGAGCAACCTTCCTGGAACAGGTTGACACCGGGTTTTTTAATAGTAATGGCGGACTCCGCGGTCATAAAGGCAACCTGTATGAAGGAGGGATCCGTGTTCCCTTCATAATCAGGTGGCCAGGCCATACGGAACCGGCAAAAAAAGTATCCAATTATATTGGAGGATTTCAGGATATCATGCCAACATTGCTTGAAATTGCAGGGATTGAAGAACCCTACTACCTGGATGGGATTTCGCTTCTGCCTGAAATATTGGGACATGAACAACAAGAGCATGGATTCCTTTACTGGGAATACCGGAGTGGCCCGGGATGGCAGGCAGTGCGGAAAGATGACTGGAAAGCCATCAGAAAAGGAATCCGAAACGATCCGGATGCTCCGATGGAACTATATAACCTCAAAGAGGATTATTCTGAACAACATGACCTGGCAGAGGAATACCCCGGAATCATCGAGCGGATGGAAGAATTAATGAAAAGCGCAAGGGTGCCATCCTCCTATTTCCCACTGGCCATAGACTCAATTTAATAATATCTTCCAATTCAACAAGCACTATTTCAATTACAAATATCTGACTATGAATACAACTGTAGCTTAAAACGAAAGATCGTTTTCCCTCGACCTCTTTCTCACTATTACCATGATCCTGCTGGTAATCGAAGGTACTCACCTCTACAGTAAAGAATTAAAATATGATGAAATCTCCTGATAATAAATTAATTTACAGGGTATTTTGGTTATAAAAACTTTAATTACATATCCGGATGAAAGATCTGTTCACTAAACTCCAGGAATTAATCGGGTTAACTCCTGATGTTCAAAAGAAGATAATAGCTTCACTGGTAGTCATCCTGGTCCTCTGGGTGATCAGGTATTTAATAATAAGAATTATCTGGCGAAAGACAGAGAATATAAGGATCAGGTACCAATGGAGAAGGACAACAAACTATTTCTTCGGTATATTAGTCTTGCTTTTCCTGGGCATTATCTGGTTAAGGGAATTCAGGCCTCTTGGAACGTTCCTGGGATTACTTACTGCCGGTATTGCAATTGCTCTTAAAGATCCATTGACCAATATGGCCGGCTGGATCTTTATCAAAGCAAGGAAACCGTTAAAAATAGGCGATAGGATTGAAATAGATGGATTGGCAGGCGACGTCATCGATACCCACATGTTCAGGTTCACCATACTGGAATTGAGAAACTGGGTCGATGCCGACCAGACCACGGGCAGAATTATCCATATCCCGAACAGTAAAATTTTTACCCAACCGCTGGCTAACTATCATGCCGGGTTCAGTTATATATGGAACGAGATCCCGGTTCTGATCACATTTGAGAGCAACTGGCAGAAAGCTAAATCGATACTACTGGAAATAATAGATACACAGGCAGACAAGTTGTCTGCTGCAATGCAGAAGGAAATAAAAGAATCGAGCAAGAAATTTATGATCCACTAAAACTTACTCACTCCAACAGTCTATACATCCGTAAAAAATTTTGGAGTTTTGCTAACCATCCGGTATTTGTGCCAGCCAAGGAACCGCAGGGGAAGCGAACAGAAGATATGGGAAAGTGTTTTAACTGAATTCGGAAAATATAATGATACTGATTTCGCCTATCCCACACAGCGCTTTTATAATAATATTACAGAAGGGAAACATGGCAATGAACCAAGACCTTCTGATAATAAATAGAATATTCAAACGATGGATTGGCAATCCTAATATGGATTATTCCTTTATCCGTGAATGGCTAACCTATACCTGATACTGTTCGCAGTTGCCCTTCCTGATAAGCATAAAACAGACACCCGGCAACTAGTACCTCATACCTAGTTTCAGTACATCAAAATCTCCAAACAAACCATACCCGATCAAATCATATAATTTACCCTCCGGTTGCACCTCGGGGGCAGATTTAAAGCTCCAGGGAGTAACCAGTCCGTGCTGCGGATTGTTATGATGCGGGCCGAGAAGGTTTTTTAGCGAACCAACAACCTTGACTGTTATTTTATTCTCTCCGGAAATGAGATAGCCTGTTATATCCAATTCATATGGCTTATGATCTATGATCCCAGCCTCTTTCCCATTTACATCAACAACGACCAGTGATCCAGTCCACTCATCCAGCTTAACTTTATAATTACCTGGCAGCTCTTCGATAGTGTAGTCCTTAGTGTAGCCCACTACATCATGATAAAATGGGTAGCCCTGCTTCACCCATGATCCGGTAGTTATGGCCCCTGCCGGCATTACTACCCAGCCCTTTTTTGCCGGTTCCAGCTTGAAATCGCCCAGGATAAAGACAGGTGCCAGCTCACAGTGAACCGAAAAAGGATTGGCAATAACTGAAATATTATTATCGCCATCCAAAAGCCGATCACCTATATCAAATACACCAAAACTTTCATCCAGCCAGTACTCACCCTCAACCGCATGAACTTCCGTGTCATTTACCAGCACAGTGTATAGTTCTGGCCGCTCCACCACAGCCCGGAATCCTGAATAGTCAACACCATGAACAACTTTAAAGTGAAAATCTGCCTGAAACCCGGACTGATCCGCCTTAAATGTATCCCGATCAAGTATTTCCGTTTTATACTGGGCAGATGAAACCCACGGATTATCAGGAAACCCGTGATGCTTAAAGATTTTGTCGGAAGCCGTATAAAAATAGTTTTCCTCATTTTTTATATCACCCATGGTCAGTGAACAGTAGTCCAGAACCAGCACATTTTCAGATGCCGGAACGGCAGTGATCGGATCTGACGGTTCCACCACCGACCAATCTCCTCCTGCTGCTTTCATCTCATCCAGATCCAACTCCTTATCTGAAGCAAACAATAACAATTCCCCTGCTTCCGGGAGATGAAACTCAACCTCCATCCTATCACCTTCATTTTTACAGGGATAGCCTGACACAACACCGGTTCCGGCATCCAGGCAGGCAAGGCTTTTACCCTTGATCCTGAAATTGCCGGCGGCTTCTTCATTCAGACTTGAATTTACCAGGAACAATAACTGCCCATCTTTTAACTGTCTTCTCATATGCAGGACCAGTCCTCCATATTTTTCAGGTTCAGTAAACTGTATACCAGGGGATTGCATTAATTCTATTTCAGCGGGTGTGATATCATTCCATGCAGTAACGCACTGGCCGCTATAATTGCCCATCATATTCGTTACCATTCCAGTTTTCACGCCATCCACATATTCCGGGGGAAGGACAAAGGATAAGATTTTCCCACCCTGCTCGAGGTATTCCTCTACCAACTGAGCAGTTGCATTTTCAATATTCTCAAGCCCCGGAGGCAAAACCAGCAGGTCATAGGATCTGTGCTTAATCTTAATCTCGCCACCCACCACTTCAGCATTGTCCCTCATGATGTTTTCACATCCAATGTCATATTCAACCTGATACATTTCAAGATCATCAATAAAATCTTCAAACCGTTCCCCCATTTCATCCATATGGCTGTTATTACCCGCTGGATTGTAATACATCCAGGCAGTAGTTGTCGGTTCAATCACCAGGATATGGTTGATTTGCTCTCCGGATGAAAGAGCCAGTGACAACCTTCCGTAATAATCAGCCTGGTATTTGTACCATTCCCACCAGGGAGAATGGCGCGAAAAGGTTTGCGGGAAATCGTGTTTGCGGTCACCCATAATGGTCATATAGGAAAGGTGCTGGTTCATAAAGTTCACTCCCAGTACATATTCCCAATCACCATTTCTTTTCATATCCTCGAAGGTGAGTTCATGTCCTGAAGCACCATATGTTTCACTCAGTGTCCGCACACGGTTGAACTGGTTGGCCACACTGCTCAGCTCTTTCACCGCCCGGGCATTCCCAAACTGGTCGGGACGTTCCTCCCAGGTATTGAAAAGCATATCTATTGCCGGCATCTGGTGCCAGGCATACATCGCCATGTTATCCCCTCCATGATGTGGACTGGGCCAGCCATGCTCCCAGTAATGTCCTGTCCATTTGAGTCCTTTCTCCTCCGTATATTCATTCCATGGTTTCGACCAGCGGTCGATGAACATCTGCAACAGTGTTTCGTAATAATCGTGACGGGTCTTCATCCAGTCGCCCTCATCCTCAACCAGTGAATTCAGGTTGGTCTTCAGGTCATATCCCCATCGCTCTTCAAATACTTCAATTAAATCGCCTGTCCACCGGATTAATCCTCTTCCCCCGGCGGGGCCAATATTTGGCTCGTCGGTAAAGATACCCGGCACAGTACCACCAAAATCCTCACCTATCCATTCCTCATAACCGGTCATTGTTGTTTCAAGGAACTTCCGGGTCACTCCAGGATGGATCAAATCTACATAAGGCATCCCGCCATAGAATTTTCCATGAGGAAAATATGCTGTGCGGTACAGGTAGAACTCACCTTCTTTGCCCATATATTCATCCATCCTCTCAGTAATATCAACCAGGTCATCACCTTCCCTGATAAATATATATTTGTACTCTGTTCCTTCTTCCGGCTCCAGCACATTCATTTTATGCTGCTCCAGCCCGGTTCCTTCATTCCATGATTCAGGCATATCGCGTGCTACATGTCCACCGGCAAAACCACTCGGAAAGGAATTCTCGTCGTACAACCATACCTGCAATCCCAGCTTCTTACCTTTGTCGACAGAGTATTTTACCATCTCAAACCATTCATCCGAAAGGTATTCTGTGATCAGCCCGTACCGGGGATGAATGAATACACCACCAAATCCTTTTGACTTATAATCGGCCAGGTCGCGGTCGATCTTTTCTTTTGTCACCTCATCATTCCAAACCCAGAATGGGAAAGTCCGGAATTCAGCAGGCGGATTATCGAAAAGCCGGTATAATTCACTAAAGGAGTTTATTCGCTCAGGCTTCTCTGAGGTTTCCACACCACATGTTGAAATTAAAAGACTAATGGTAAGTACTACAAATAAATGTCTCATGATTTATATGATTAATTATTATTTTTCCGTCATCCTGCAATTAATTCAGGATGACCAACTCCAGTTCCGCCAACCTGCCTTTAGGTTCCACCCTCCATTCTACCCCATCCGGAACTTTACAACTTAAATATAATGTATCCCTGTCAATTCTCCATTCAACATGAACAATACCTCTGGGATGAGGGACATCCCCTCTGGCCCAGTCGACCGACTCTGCCAGTGGTGATATGATCAATGTATCGGGATGGGTTAGCTCCGGCCATCCCATGTCTACTCCCAGGATATGGCGCGACATGTAATATGTTGGTCCCCCGCTCCAGGCATGACTCAGGGTTCCCTGACCGTTGCCATCAGAACCATCCCCGAAATTCTCCCATGCCGTATCGTCGTATTTCAATACCATCGGGCTCCAGTACTTCCTGATAAAATCTTCTGCAATCCCGGCCTCTCCTATTTTCCCCAGGGCAGACAATAAATAAAAACCTCCATAAGGAGTCGCCAGCCTTTGCCGGTCGACATCTCCTATATCAGAAAGGGTATGCTCAAAAAACGGAACCAGGTCCTGGTTTCTTTCAATAGTGGTTTGTCCGAACAGAACAGGCCAGGCAGATGAAATGGGATAATGGTGAGAGATTATTTCACCCTTCTTAAATCCATCATGGAATGCATTTATATTTTTATCCCAGTTGGTTGTGTTGATCACCTCCTTCAGATCGGCTGCTGCATTGGAAAACATAACCATATCCTCCTGCTTGTCAAGCAATTCTGCCAGGTAAGCCATGGATTTAAAACTTGCAGCTATCAGGGATTGCACAGCTGTCAGCTCGGCATTTCTATCTATCCGGGTCCATTCGATAAAAGCCCTCCTATGATCGTACCGGCCGGTATTGTTTTTATTCTGTAGAATGGTCTCCATCATGTTCCTGTATCCCTCATAATACTTCCGGGCATAATCCAGGTCACCCGTGCGATTTACGCTCCAGGCAAAAAACTGAAGGGTAATCAGCGGAAAATCGATCATATGATTTACACTTTCATGGCTGGCTCCCATATCAGGGTACATCAGGTCGACATACATATCGGCAAACACCATAACGCATCGCTTAATCAGCCTGGAATCGCCGCTGGTGGCCAGGGTGATGGCATATTCCGGGAGAGCATCACCGGCATATAATCCCCTCTCCCGGAAAGGAGTATCGATGTAAGAGTCCTCTGAACAAATCCGAAGGGTCCTCCACCCCATCTCCCATATGCGGTTAAACATGGGATCGGAACATTCAAACGACCCGGTTTTTTCGAATGGATAGACCTGGCTGATCATCCCTACCCTGTTGATCCTGACTGGTCCTGAATTATTCTTAATATTTACCTGGAGGAATTTTGCACCATAGGGCTTAAAAGTTTCCAGCCGTGATAATCCCCCGGAAGATATATGCCGGGTGGCTGTAAAAATGCCTGCGCGTTTCAAAATCCAGGGACGGTTTCCGATCAGGTCTTCTGTAAAACCAACATCGATAATGGTCCCTTCCGGGGCATTATAATCGACGAAAATTCTTCCGAGGGTTTTTCCTCCCATATCATAAACAAGGGCTGAACCGCCGGTATGATTAATTGTTATTTGAGTGTCTCCTGAAGGAGTCACAGGATTGTTCAAATCAACACCTGTTGAATCAGCATTTCGGAAATAATCCAGGGGTTTATCGAAGTAACTCCATGCAATTTCCCAGGCAGGATTCCCTGCCGGCTCACCCCTTTTTTGCCCCACCCATCCGGCAGATAATTCAGGCAGGTCACCGGGTGATTTAAAGGGCAAAGGAATATCAAGAACAGACGGTTCTTC
>CAYZEZ010000020.1:0-16126 GCA_964477295.1 uncultured Bacteroides sp.
ATTAATTAGTAATTTAGTCTCAACACTTTATTCGATAATACAATTGCTCTGAAATGAATCTCCAACAAAACAGTGAAGATCCATTCCTTCGGAAAATTATCGGGATCATTCTTGACAACCTGGAGAACGATCAGTTCGGGGTATCAATGCTTGGCAGGGAAACAGGCATGAGCCGGTCTAACCTCCACCGGAAAGTCCGGGCCCTCACAGGTAAATCAGTCAACCGGCTGATCTCCGAGACAAGACTGGAACACGCCAATTGCCTTTTATCCACTGCAGCAACAATTCAACGGGATAAGATAGCTGGCAACCTGAGATTCCTTTTATATATATTTATAGAAGTAAAACTTAAACAAATAATATGACAGGTAAACTCTTCTATTTAAGCAGTCTGATAACCTTTTTCTTCGTTATAACAGTAAGTGCCGGTTCTCAGGATCCCTATTTTCAGCAGGAAGTTAATTACACCATTCAGGTAAAACTGGATGACCATAATCACGTACTTACTGCTTATGAGACCATTGAATATATTAACAATTCGCCCGACACCCTTGAATTTATCTACTTACACTTATGGCCTAATGCATATAAGAACACAAATACAGCGTTTGCAAAACAAGCCTTAGAGGATGGCAGTGGAAGTTTTTATTTTGCAGCTGAAAACAGGCGGGGTTATATTGATTCCCTTAACTTTCAGTCGATTGGAAGAACACTTACCTGGGAATTTCACAAGGAACATATCGATATCTGTAAGGTAATGCTCAATGAACCTTTGTTCCCTGGAGACAGTGTAATCATTTCAACCCCGTTTAAAGTAAAGATCCCATGGAATTTTTCAAGACTTGGTCACAGGGAGCAATCTTACCAGATATCCCAGTGGTATCCAAAGCCGGCAGTATATGATCGTGAAGGCTGGCACGAAATGCCCTATCTTGATATGGGAGAATTCTATTCAGAATATGGCTCTTTTAATGTTGAAATCACACTGCCCCGCAATTATGTAGTTGGTGCAACCGGGAACCTTCAGGATCCTGAAGAAATAGCATGGCTTGACAAAAAGGCTGAAGAAACTTCAAAGATTGAAGTTTTTGACTCAACTGACATGACTTTCCCGGAATCTTCAAAGGAATTTAAAACACTGAAATATACAGAGTCAAACATTCATGATTTTGCATGGTTTGCTGATAAACGCTACCATGTCCTAAAGGATTCTGTTTACCTGGAAAATAGCGATCACTGGGTAACAACCTGGTCTATGTTTACAAATCAGGATGCCAGGATGTGGAAGAAATCTCCTGAATACATTAAAGACGCCATATCCTATTATTCGAATTGGTATTACGACTATCCGTACAATCATTGCACCGCATTGACAGGTGGTTCAGGTGGAATGGAATATCCTACCATTACTTTAATCGGATCTGTCCCGTCAGATCTTTTACTGGAAGAAGTCATTATGCATGAGGTAGGACATAACTGGTTTTATGGTATCCTCGGGTTTAATGAACGGGCATACCCCTATCTCGATGAAGGATTAAATACCTTCAGTGAATCCAGGTATATGAACACCAAATACAAAAAGCAGAAAATGTTATATGAAGAAGCAGCCATTAAGAAAAAGATCGCGACGCTCGTAAATATTGATGACATCCCGTATGATGAACTCTCCTGGATTGTAACAACAATATTATCCAGGCTGAATAATGACCAGCCAATTAACCTGCACAGCGAGAAATATACCTCTATGAATTATGGATTAGTGTATTATAAATCAGCGATATCCTATTACTATCTGATGCATGCCATGGGAGAGGATATCTTTAACAGGGCGATGCAGGATTTTTTTGATCAATGGAAATTCAAGCATCCGGGGCCAGATGATTTTCAAGCAGCATTAGAAGACTATTCCAAAATGGATTTAAACTGGTTCTTTAATGAACTGGTATCGTCAACCAAGAAGATCGATTATAAAGTTTGCTCTGCGAAATCAGGAAAAATAAAAGTGCGCAATACTGGTCAGATCAACTCGCCCGTATCAATAACCGGTTATTCAGGAAATAATCCCAAATACCAGTTTCTGGTTCCGGGATTCGCAAAATCGAAATGGATTGATTTGCCAGAAGGCAAGGTCGATAAAATTGTAATTAACGATATTGAAATACCGGAATTAAATAAAAAGAATAACAGCATTAAAACATCCGGGATAGCAAAACGGCTTTTGCCACTTGAGATCTATCCTGTCCAGGTTGTTGAAAAGGAAGACAAAATGCAAGTCGGTCTTTTACCCGCTATGGGATGGAATTATTACAACAAATTCATGTTGGGGGCAATATTTTATAATCCGATAATCCCGGCTCAAAAAATTGAATACCAGCTGGTACCAATGTATGCCTTTGGCAACAAGAATCTATCAGGATCAGGAAATATAACCTTACATACTTTCCCTGCGAAGACTCTTTTTGAAAGAGTTGACTTTTCGTTATCCGCAAAACGTTTTGGGTATGGAATCGACAAAGATGATAATTATAACAAGCTCAGAGCTGAAGCAAAAATGATCATTAAAAAGAAAGAAGCCAGAAGCCCGGTTTCGCAAAGTCTCAGGCTAAGCTATACCGGGGCCAGCGATATAATTGATATATTATCAGACAGAACAAACCAGAGCACAACTATAGACTTCATAAACTTTTTCAATGCAGATTATAACTTAATGAAAAGGAGCAGGCTGAGACCATACAGTTTGACTTTATCTGCTGAAGCAAGTGAATATTCAGTCAAAGCAAGTGGAGAGTTCCATTTTTCAGTACTCAATCGAAGGAATAAAGAAGCATTCAGGTTGAGAGCCTTTGCCGGGGCTTTTCTTGACCCACCTGATAATCCGGTACATGCATTCAGACTATCCGGGACTTCCGGATATACCGATTATACATATGATTATCTGTTCTTTGGACGCTTTGAGGAATATGGGGTTAATAATGCTCAACAGTTTTTTTCACAACAGTTTATAAGAAATGAAGGAGGATTTGCAAGTTATAGTCCTCTGGTTGCCAGAAACTGGATTATTTCTGTCAGCGGTGAAATAAAAATCCCGAGAATACCTGCTCACATATTTTTAAACCTTGCAGGTTTAGGAGATCCGGATGATCTTGTATTACCTGCAGAAACCAGGGAGGCAGAAAAGCTTGCTTATGAAACTGGGCTATACCTGGAAATATCGAAATTTGCACACATATATTTCCCCATTCTTTTTTTAAAAGATATTGGAGACAGCCTGGATCATCTGACCGGGAACTACTGGCAGAAGATCAGATTTAGTATCCTTCTTAAAGATTTGAATCCCAGAAAAATTCGGGATCAAATACTTTAGTCCCGGCTACTATATGAGCAAGATCATTATCTTCCTGTTTTATACTGTAGCACAATATAAAGGAAGGAGGTCGGCCACTGCTCCTGATTAAAAGAGATACTTCAGTTTAAAAATAAACATATCGTAGTTCTTCATGTTGGCAAATAAGTTATCGCCTTTGCCTTCAAAGAATACAGAAGACAATGAAATTTGAGTATTGACAGTGGCCTGATAAATTATTTCCGGCATATAGGCAAGGGCATAATTCTTTTTGATATCCTTCCAGTCGGTCACAATGAAAGCCCCACTCAGGGGGGCAATTTTCAGTTTGTCGTTGAAGAAACCCTTATCATACCTGATGAAAAAATAATCGTTCAGGGCATCAGATCCTCTTTCATGAATGAAACCATGTATGTATTGAAGATTCAGGTAAGATCCATCTGTAAAATGATAATCACCACCTGTTACGAATTTAATAAAGGGCTTTGCCTCCAGGATTACTGAATCCACAATGACCGGTTCAGGTGACATCGGGAAAAGGGCTGAGAGATCGTTGCTCATGATGACATCCTCTTCCGGGATAAATATGGCAGCCTCTGCCCAGAAACCTATCCCCGCAATACTTGTGGCCAGGTCGGCACCAATGATATGATTTTTTGCATAAGACAGATGGGCATTAATATTGATTCCTCCCTGGGCATTTACCGGAATAAATGTAATTCCTGTATTGAAGGGTAAACCATCCCAGCCATAAACATAACTTACTGAAAAATCAATCCCTCCGGTGAAACCTTTAAATCTCAATCCTGCTGTTGCGCTTTTCCCTACATTGTAGTCCGGCATGTGCAGCGTATCAGTATATTGCTCCAGGACCATCCCCGGGGGCATTTCCATTTCAGCATTCAATGATCCTGCAAAAAGGCCAAAGGGTAAATTAGCAGGCTGAAAGAATGGGACATATACACCCTGTAACGAAAAATCGTTGTTCAAATAATACTGCAGGGTTATTGCATCAGAACCACGGTGACGGCCAAAATCCAGGATGTCTTCCAGGTCATAGGGATTGAGGTTATCCGTTGGATTGATTACATCGGCGGTACCCCAGGCAATGCGCTGACGTCCAATGGTAACATCCAGATTTTTTGAGAGAAAACCGTATAGTTGAACATATGCTTCCCTGATCTCAAGGTTATAGGGATCTATGATTCCTTTGTTATAAAGATCGCCGGAGGAGACAATACCTGGTAATCCAATATTCCGGAGCCAGACCTCACTGTAGAATTTTGAATTACCCTTGATTTTTTTATCCAGTTTGACAGTAAGGCGATTTTCGTTCCACGCCCAGGGATTTTTTTCCTGAAACAGGAAGCGTTGATCGGTCATCAATCCCCCTGACAGTTTTAACGGGCTATCCTGGGCATGTATATGTCCCAGGGAAGCCAGAACCAATAACAGAGATATCCTGATTTTATTCATATCTGATGTAAAATTATTGTTTTAGTTTTCTTACTGTAAATTCATCATCAGATAAGCCGGTGTCGTATTTTACATCCGACATTCGCATTTTCGTTTTATGGTTTTTCTTCAGGTTTGTCATTTCAATTTCTGTAGCGCTCCAGTATTTTCCGGCTTTCTCAAAGGTGTATTTTGCTTCTTTAATCTTTGTATTGCCCTTATCATAATACTCCATCAATTCCGGGTAATAATTTGATTGATTGATATGTGCAATAATTTTGGAGTAGTCAGACTGCCCCTTTGGTATCAGTTCCAGGACAAATACACTTCCTTCGGTTTTTACCAGTTTCGGTGTGAATTTATCAGAATAAGGTTTTGGTTCCATATCATCATATGAAAAATCGGTGCCTGCAAAATTCTGGTTCTTCACACTGCCCGCAATACGACGTTCTTTCCCAAATGCCGGCAAGTACATGTACATGATATCATCCGGCAATGCCAGAACGGCTATTCCTGCCTGGGATGCCGGTGAGGTGAATCGCAGGATGCGTTTATCTGTGCCTTTTTGCATGATATTCGCCTCGCGGGTCTCCTGTTTACCATTTCTGTCAATCAGGATGATTGTATGTGTTCCGGTCATGTCTGCAGGTGCATACAATACATGATCCATTTTCTCTAATATGGTGCCGGCATCCTGTGCATTTGCGCGGAATAGACCACCTGCAAATACAAGAATAATCAGGGCCATGGAATAAATTTTAATTTTCATATGTGTATGTTTTAATGGTTATAGCTTATTTTTCAGTGATTACACGCTTTCTGTTGGCCAGGATGAAAATCACCGGCAATAGTGTAAGTGCCCCCAGGCCAGAGGCAATCATGCTTATTGCAATCAGCAGACCGAAATTCCGGATGGGTAGTAAATGTGCAAAATACAATACCAGGAAACCTGCGGCCACCGAGGCAACATTGATAATAACAGCCTTTCCTTTCGTCAGGATGGTTGCTTCAATAGCTTGCTCAACATTACCGTGATGATTCAAATGCGTATTAAATCCGGTGATCACATGTATGGAGTAATCGATCCCAATACCCAGGGCAATACTTCCCACAAGTACAGTTGCTATATCCAGGGGAATACCTGTAAAGCCCATAAAACCCAGCAACAATAGTACGGTAGCAATAATAGGGATCGTAGCGTACACCCCTTTCAAAAAGGAACGCAAGATAAGGGCTATAATAAGCAGAACCATAACAATGGCAATGATCAGGCTGCTGTACTGGCTTTTTACCAGGCTGTCATTCAGTTTAACATAGAGCGGAGGGATGCCTGTAAAATTTATTTTATAGAAATCACTCTGGTTTTCATCGATAAACCGGTTCATTTTATCTGTAAAGGCTTTTATGCTTTCGGACTTAATGGTGGCAAATTTGGACTGGATAATCCCCTTATCAAGGTCATCTGAAACCAGTTGCTGCATCACATCCTGGCCATCAAGAAGAAACCATAGTTGTTCAATCTTGGCTTTCTCATCAGGTATCTTTTCCCCTTCTCCCATGGCATCATTCATTTGCTCAACCAGGTCGGCCACCGATTGTGCAGAGGTGATGTTCGGATCCTCTCTCATGAATTCTTGCGTTCTGATCATCATTTTCAAAACTTGCGGTTCCTGCATGTCCCCTTCAAACTCAACGAAAACAGGCAATGATCCGCCGAACTTCTTTTGCATGACATCTTCTGCAACCCTGATAGGATTATCTTTCTTAAAATACTCAGTTATATTTACGCTCGTCCTTATAAGAAATATACCGCCTATGCTCAGTAACAGAATGATAGCCCAAACCGTTAGCACAGATCCGGGGCGTTTCAAAAGAAGGTTTGCTATGGGTTGAAGAACATGGCTGGTCAGGTGCCTGTTCCTGTCTGCATTTTCTTTAGCCGGTGTCTTTCTGTGCATAGATAACACGGAAATGAATGCCGGAACAAAAAGTAAGGACAGGAGCAATGCAATAAGGATTCCGATGGCACTGTAAATTCCAAATTCCCTGATCATGGTTAGGTAGGCTCCAAAAACAAAGGAGATAAATCCAATGGCCGTTGTCAATGCGGCCAGGAATACAGGAATTATGGTAGAGGCCATCGCCTTGACCATGGCCTGCTTTCTGTCTTTATCGGTATTCTGATTAATGCTGTTTAATACATGGATGGTATACGCGCTTCCAATAGCGAGTAATATGACTGGCATAAAATTCGTGGTAATTGTGATTTCAATGCCAGCCATAGCCATAATACCAAACGTCCAGATAACAGTAATACCTGCAGTGAGTAAGGGTAAAAACATTCCGCGAAGCGACTTGAAACTGAGTAATAGAATTAAAGCGATAATTACAAAACAGATAGGTATGAGCCAGATCATATCCGACACGAGTAAATCAGTAATGTCGTTTAACATGAAAGGTAATCCGCCATAATAGATGGTCTCGGGTAAATTCAATGACTCAATAATGGCTTTGATACATGTTGCGATTTCCTGCCTGTCAACATCAGGAAGCAACGTAAAAAGAATGACTGCTGCTGTGCCATCTTCAGACACAATGGTTCCTTTATACATCTCTTTAGAGAACACATAATTTCTGAGGCTATCCAATTCTGAGGGTTCGTCAGGCAGATCGTACTCGTCTACCAATTTCCCGATCTCAATCCCCCAATCCGAGCTTTTAATATCCATGATATCCGTAATGCTTGTGACGGTGGATATTCCGCCGGTGATTTTGAGGCTATCTGTGATCTGACTTATGTGCTCCAATACTTCAATGGTAAATACATCATCCGTTTCCAGGACAATCATCCCGATGTCGTTTCCGCCGAATTGGGTACCAATGCTTTTATACAAATGCCCTGTTGGGTCATCATCCGGCAGTGTACTAAGAATGTCGGAATTGATCTTGATATCCCTGATCTGATAGCCGAACAAAAGAGTAAGTCCTAAAACACTGCCAACGATGAGCCACTTAAACCTGATGATATTCTGTGCCAGTTTTTCCACCAATTAAAATTGACTGATTTAGTTCTGTAGTCAATGCAAATATATAAAAAATATGATTTGACCTAATATGTTTTATAGTCAATATTAATTAAAAAAATATTACGATTTGGAAGGTATGCTTAAACTATCGGTAATCATATTGATAAGATCATGCAGCGTATTCTCATATTCGCTATACTTATCCTGAAGAAACAGAGGTATTTCTATGCTTGTAATGATCATCATCGCGACATCGACAGTAGGACCAATATTCCTGACATTCAAATATCCTTCCTCATTTCCTTTTTCTATTATGAGGGTAAGCTGGGTTTGTTCAAAGGCCTCGAAGTCATCTCTAACATCCTTGACAAAATGATATCTTTCAAAAAAATCAGCCTTAAGGGTTTCATGATAGTTAACGGCCTTGTTCAAGAGCCTGAAACGGGTTAGCATATAGTCCGTAAGTATTGTTAACGAATTATTGTTGCTATTCACAATTTTTAAAAGTGCTGCTTTCAGTGTACCCAACTCCTGTTTTAACACCTCATTAAAAAGCTCTTCTTTACTTTTAAAATAATAATAGAGCACACCCTTTGCTTTATGGATATTTTTAGCGATCTCATCCATCGTGGTCTTATGAAAACCGTACCTGGAGAAATACTTTGTTGCAGATTCAATAATCTGCTTCTTGACATCAATTTCCGGCATAGAAATTTGACTATTGAGATTTATAAGTCAAAAATAGCGCTTACTGCTCAATCGACAAAAGGTATAATACAGAAATTTAAATATGTAGATAGGGATATTCATAATTGTTGCAAAACTCTTTGAGGTGATTCATTGATGTTTCAGGCAGTTTTCCTGACCAAACCAACCATAGAATGAATAGCCAGTGCCAGCAAGAAAGCCAAGGCTGGAATCCTGCATATTTCTCCAATATAATCTCCGTGACGGGTATAGAATGTCTGGCTGTCGTTTAAGCTTACTGAGCCCTTAACAGTTCCTCTTATATCCCAGTTCAATTGGTCGAGGATTTCGCCTTTCTGGTTGATTATTGCCGAGATCCCTGTATTAGCAGAGCGAACTACGCTTCTTCTGGTTTCAATAGCCCTGACCTGGGCATATTTCTTGAACATCTTGTACCCCGGGGTATCCCCCCACCAGCCTTCATTGGTAATATTGAAAATCACTGTGGCTCCGTTTTTGATAAAACCTGTAACGAATTCACCATAGATATTTTCCCAGCATATCACCGGGGCAACATGGAGAGAATCATTGCATGAGACCAGGTTGATACGATCAGGGGAAGTGCCGTGGCTTCGGAATGTCCCTCCCAATTTGATCATCAAATTCCTCAGGAATTTAAGGGAATTTGAATAAGGCATTGTTTCAACTGCCGGGAAAAGTCTGGACTTATGATAGATCTGTATTGAGCAGTGATTGATCTGGACCGCGGAATTATAGGTGTCGTAATAATACCCTGAATTATTCAAACAGGCAGTTTTTGAGACAGGTTCATTCCTGTCATACATCTTACTAAGGGTCATACCAAGGATCACATTCAGGTTGGGATAATCCTTTACCAACTGCCTGAACTTATCCAGCAAGGGATCAGTTCCCAGCCTGTCAATATCCGAATAATCAGTTATAGCTGTCTCCGGTGTGATGATATAGTCCAGGTCCTCATCAAGGTGGGGAGAGGATAGTTCTAAAAGAATATTAACCTGCTCCTCAGCAGTATATGAAACAAATTTTTCATACGGATCGATATTGGGCTGGATCGACAAAACATTGATCTTTTCCCCTGTTTCCTCATAGTTCCTGAACCTCAGCTGGGAAAAAATGACAGGGGTAAGTAATATTAATACGTAACTGATTATCAGCCCCTTATTAACATGTTTTGACAATAGCCTGATCAGAATCTCATAGAGGAGGATATTCAGGACCAGTACCCATACCGTTCCCCCAAGGCAACCGGTGTATTCAAACCACTGAATGGATCTGATATTATGCGACAGTCCGTTCCCCAGGTTCAGCCATGGTACGGACAATTCTGCATTCAAATACCAGTACTCGAAAGCCACCCAGAAGGATACCAGTGAGACATACCCTGCAATCCGCCCAAATTTCTTTTTGACCGAATGGAAAAGCAGGACTATGGTTGTATAGAACACCGTAGTGGCAATTACCAGGAATACCGTTCCTCCGAAAGTGGCATTCTTAAGCCACCATCCCGAAAGGACGGCCCAGATAAAAACTGTGATTCCAGGAAAGAGCATGATTCTGAATCGTACTCTTTCCTGGTCCTTCGAAATAGAGTCTACAAGGTATAGCAATGGTATGAATCCAAATAACAATGCGACACCGGACCCGAAGTTATACCAGGGGATGCTAAGTATTATCCCGGCTGCGATTGAAAGGGCCAGATAACGGGTATTTTTGCCTAATGGAAACATGATCCACCGAAAATACTAATTTTAATCGATTGGTCTAATGAGCGGATTTAATATTCTGACATTAGGAGATTGGAATTCGTTTTGTCTCCGCTGACGCGGGAATCAGTATACATACGATTTCATTACAAGCAGGAAATTGATGCCGGATTCTTCATATTCTGAATTTTTATAAATTGTGGGAAAATAGTTACTATGAACATCGAAGAAATCCGCGAATACTGCCTTTCCAAACCTGGTGTTACCGAAGGACTCCCCTTCAACGATACAGCCCTTGTCTTCAAGGTAATGGGGAAAATGTATGCCCTGCTTGACCTGTCCGATGAGGCCAGGGGAATTGCCCTGAAATGCGACCCGGAACTGGCCATTGAACTTCGCGAACAACACCCGGAAGTCACAGGTGCATATCATTTTAATAAAACTAACTGGAATGGTGTTAAGCTGAATGGCAATCTTTCCTTTTCCCAGGTAAAGGAATGGATCGACCTCTCCTATGACCTCGTGGTTGAGAGCCTCCCCAGGTCAAAAAGAGATTCACTTGGTTCTTTATGATATTCCATATCAGGCCGGCGTTCAAACCTTTATGAGGCCTGCCAGAATAGATCCCTTTAATGGGCTCCCAACCCGGCCTGCTGAAAGAAGTCTTATATCTTTAAACCGATCACAGTTACATCATCGATCTGCTCAATACCGTTCCCCGTGCTTTGGATCCATTCCAGGAATTTTTGTTCCAGGAACTTTCCCTGCTCCTTCATGGGCAGATCTGCAGATAGCGCAACCATCCGCCTGAAGTTTTTAACCATGAGCTTTTTCCCCTTTTCACCTCCGAACTGGTCGTGGAAACCATCCGAAAACATGTACAACTGGTCACCCTTCCCAAGGGATATTTCATGATCACTAAAATCGGCCATTCTGGAATGGAAGGCCACCGGCATTTTATCCGCCTTGATCTCCTCAATTTTGTCCCCCGGGTTGTCATACGATTTGCTCAGGTTTCCGGCCCTGACGATCCAGAGCGGATTGTGTGCACCAGACCAGGTTGCCATATGCATCTCCTTGTGAATGGCAATCAGTGACATGTCCATACCGTCCTTTTGTGAATCTTCCTCCCCTGTTTCCTTTAATGATTCAATGACCGACCTTCGCAGCTCATTGAGTATGGCTGCAGCGTTACTGATCTCCTTACGTTTAACGATCTCCTCCAGGAACGAAATCCCCAGCATGGACATGAAGGCTCCCGGCACTCCATGCCCCGTACAATCAGCCGCAGTAATAATGACCCATTCCTTTGTCTCTGCAGCCCAGTAAAAATCTCCGCTAACAATATCTTTTGGCCGGAAAATGATAAAATATTCCGTAAACAATCGTTCAAGTAGACCCTCATCGGGCAGGATGGCTTCCTGTATCCTTTTAGCATAATTAATGGAATCGGTGATCTCCTTTTTCTGCACCACTACGATTTCATGCTGTTTACGGATCTCATCCCGCTGGTGGCTGATCTGCTCTTTCTGCTCCGAGAGGAGCATGTTCATCCTCTGCTTAACCAGGTATTGCCTGACTACGATCACAATGATGAGCATTACGACAATGAATCCTCCGATCACGGTATGTCTGCTGCTGGTCAGTTCCGACAGGAAATCATTTTCCGGGACGGCTATCCCGATTAAAAATCTTGAATTCATTCCGAGTTCAAAATCCGAGATCCTTACCCACCAGGTCTTTCTCTCGTATTCAATAGGGTAAGCGTTTTTTACCTCACCATCCATATCATTCCATGTGTTGACTGCCTGTTCAACCACATCGGAATGAATATCGTCAAAGCCCTTTAAAACATATGCAGCTATGGAATCAGGATGAGAAAACCGTTCCATGTTCGGAAGGCCTATTACCCTCAGGTCTTCGGTCAGAATAAATGTCAACCCATGTTCACTGATACGGCTGCTGGTGGTATAATCGGAAATCTCCGACAGCAGGATATCATACTGTATGACAACGGGTTCCCGGGTAACAGGATGAATGGATTTCATCGAAGCGGTAATCCCGGGGATCTGGTAAGTAAAGAAATTATATGGCTGTGTCCACCATGGTACATCAGGGTAGTTGGTCGTCATGGCTCCAATAAACCATGGTCTTGTGAGTGGATTATAATCCGCATTGTATTCTGTCCATTCACTTATAATCTCCTGATTAAAGAGGTTGCCCTTCCAGCGTGTCCTTTCGATGACCGTACCCGAGTCACTGGTTATATAAACAATATTCGACAACCAGCTGGAATCTTCCCGGATTATCGAATATTCATGCCCTCCCGTATTGGCAATGGCAATTGTATTGATTTCCTAGTATGTATTAAAGACGGGCAGAAGGTAGTCAAGGATGTGTTCCGTCTTAACAGGATCAATGATTCCAAGGTTACAAAGCTGGTTGGTTGCAATCAGGTTCCCGCTGACCTTTTCAAAATAATTACTCAGCTGATCCGAAGCATCTCCGGTAGTTTTTTCGATCAATGAAGTAGCCAGCGACTTAGCGGTGTTCTTCATATTGAACAGAAGAACCAGAAGCACTACAACCGAAACAGACAATATGCCTATAATAAAAATGTAAAAATTGAATTTCTTCTTCTTTTTGTCCGGCACGAGTAGAATGGTTGATGATCGTTATACAAAGATAAAAAAATTGATAACCTGTAACTTCTGCTCCATATCCCAATTCTTACATCATAAATCGTTAATCATTATTCTTAGATCCTTATTACTATCTTTGCAGCTTAACCACGTTTTTCATGAAAGATTATAAAAGATATCTTGTAACAGCAGCACTTCCATATGCCAACGGACCAGTCCATATTGGACACCTTGCAGGTGTATACATCCCTGCCGATATCTACACCCGCTATCTCAGATTAAAAAAAGAAGATGTGATTTTTGTTTGCGGTTCCGATGAGCATGGAGTTCCAATAACCATCAAGGCACGTAAGGAAGGAGTCAAGCCCCAACAGATTGTGGATCAGTATCATGAGCTCAATAAAAAATCGTTTAAAGACTTTGGCATTTCATTTAGTATATATCACCGGACGACAGAAAAAACCCATTATGAAACGGCGTCTGAATTTTTCACAGTTTTATATGAAAAGAATGAATTCATAGAGCGGACCTCAGAGCAATATTTTGATGAGGAGGCCAACCAGTTCCTGGCCGATCGTTACATCACCGGGACCTGCCCGCATTGCAGTTATGAAAATGCATACGGCGACCAGTGTGAAAATTGCGGAACATCGCTGAGTCCCACCGACCTGATCAAGCCCAAATCCATGATTAGCGGCAACAAGCCTGTATTAAAGGAAACCAAACACTGGTACCTGCCCCTGGGTAAGTATGAGCCGTTCCTGAAAAAATGGATCCTTGAGGAAAATAAACACTGGAAAGTTAATGTATATGGACAATGCAAGTCGTGGCTCGATGGTGGCCTGGAGCCCAGGGCAGTAACCCGCGACCTGGACTGGGGAATACCGGTTCCATTGGATGAGGCAGCAGGAAAAGTGTTATATGTATGGTTCGATGCGCCCATCGGTTATATATCTGCCACCAAAGACCTTACTGATAAATGGGCCGACTACTGGAAAAAAGACGATACCCGGATGGTACATTTCATTGGAAAGGACAACATTGTTTTTCATTGCATTATTTTTCCATCCATGCTAAAGGCAGAAGGAACATTTATCCTACCTGAAAATGTTCCGGCCAATGAATTCCTGAACCTGGAAAATGATAAGATTTCCACCTCGAGAAACTGGGCTGTATGGTTACATGAATACCTGGAGGAGTTTAAAGACAAGCAGGATATCCTTCGTTATGTTTTATGCGCCAACGCCCCGGAGACAAAAGACAACGATTTCACCTGGAAAGATTTCCAGGCAAGGAACAACAATGAGCTGGTTGCTATCCTTGGAAACTTTGTTAACCGCACCCTGGTACTTACTCACAAATATTTCGACGGACTCGTCCCGGATATAAAAGATCCTGATTCATATGCACAGGAAGTATTGAACGAAATTGCTTCATTCCGTGAGAAGGTAGCGGCAAACCTTGACCAGTTTCATTTCAGGGAAGCATTGAAGGAAGCTATGAACCTGGCGCGACTGGGAAATAAATACCTGGCCGAAACAGAACCCTGGATCCTGATTAAAACGAATAAGGAGAAGGTGGGTACAATATTGAATGTTTCACTACAGATCACAGCTAACCTCTCGATCATATTGGAGCCCTTCCTGCCATTCTCTGTTAAGAAAATTGCAGCATTTCTTAATCTTAAAGGACTATCGTGGGCCGATATCGGGATAAAAGATCTCCTTAAGCCCGGGCAATCCATTAACCAACCCTCGTTACTTTTTGAGAAAATTGAAGACAAAACCATAAATTACCAGCTTGAAAAACTGGCTGGCATTAAGAAAATGAATGAACAAACAGCTGCCGGAATCGAACCGCAAAAAGAGACTATTACCTATGATGAATTCAGCAAAATGGATATTCGTATTGCCAGGATCCTGGAAGCAGAAAAGGTTCCTGAAACTACCAAGTTAGTTAAACTTAGCCTAGACACGGGTTTGGATAAACGCACTGTTGTATCGGGCATTGCAGAGTATTTTAAACCTGAAGATCTCGTGGGCAAACAGGTTTGCCTCCTGGCCAATCTGGCTCCCAGGAAGATAAGGGGTATTGAGTCTCACGGTATGATTTTGCTTGCAGAAGAATCCGATGGAAAGCTGATCATGGTTACTCCTGATGAAAAGACTAGTGAAGGGGCCACTGTAAAATAAAGGGGTTAAGGATTTGAGGGGTTGAGGGGCTAAGTGGGGTCTGGGATTTGGGACATGTTGACTCACAGAATATTACTTGAAGACTCGAGGGCTTGCATACTTCAAAATATTTATTCTTTAAATATCCATGCCGACTCAAAACCTTCTGTATTCCTGATTTCAGAAAGTTTATCTGTAGCCATTCCTGAGTCTTCTGTAGTATAAATGGCTACCCTGTAATATCCATTGGAGGCTTCCAGGATCTTTGGGTCATGTCCCTTTTCAGATAATTGATTACGCATTCCCCTTGCATTGCTGAAATCCTTAAAACTGCCGACAATTATGTGATAACTCAATGGGAGTATTTCAGTGGCAGGTTTCATATCTGTTGTCACAGCATCTTCAGGTTGATTCTGATGTATAACCTGTTCAGGAATTTCCTTATTCAACCGACCAATGCTCATGTGCTCGACATATCCGGTTTTTATCGGGATCAACACCATGGCTGCGACCAGTGAGGCTGCCACACCTGTATATATCCAGCGCCGGACCGATGCCCTGTAAGTAACAAGTGGCACAAATTCTTCCTGTTTCTTTTCAACCGGATCTGTTACGATTGCAGACAATCCATAGGATTCAATCAGGAAATTAGTCGTCAGTTCTTCCTGAAACAGAAGTTTCCTGCCTGTATCAGAATAAAAGAATCCAATTTCATCTACCGTGAATTTACCGCCATTTGTAACCGATTTAATGATCCGGTCAGCATATGCTTTCACAAGTTCTTCACTCTGCCTGTAATCCAACCCACTCTTTTGTGAAACATAATCGATCAATAATCCATCATTATGTATTAAATTGCGATTGAACAGGATAGATTTTGAGGGAGGTGAAATAGTCCTGGCAAGTTCATTCAATTCAGCTGGCCGGTAGTTGGCAACAAAACCCCCAAGTCCAGGTATTATTACACAATCGTGAATGAACAATAATTCTTTTATGTATTTTCCGATTATCATATTGTGTTAACAAAGGTAGAAAATTTTGTTTGTTCTTTCTTTCC
>CAYZEZ010000020.1:16226-28684 GCA_964477295.1 uncultured Bacteroides sp.
GATTATTCATCCCATTCTTTCCACCAGTATACCATTGGATTATTTGGGGCCAACAGGGAAGAACTGCAGCATTATCTTCAGGAGAATGGCATTCCGACAATGGTATATTACCCATTGTCACTTCACCTGCAAAAAGCCTATAAGGATTTGCATTACAAACAGGGAGATTTCCCTGTTTCTGAAGAACTCACAGGCAATGTATTATCCCTTCCGATGCATACTGAACTAAGCAATAAACAATTGGATTATATCGCCGGTCATCTTATACAATTCGCCGCTAAAAAATAAGATAAATGAAAAACAACCAGAAAGGTTATTTTGCGCATGAGACTGCAGTGATTGATCAGGGTGCCATCATTGGAAAGGGATCCAGGATCTGGCATTTTTCTCATATCATGACCGGTGCCAAACTTGGTGAAAACTGCAACCTCGGTCAAAATGTACTTGTATCAACGGATGTGGTGCTGGGAAATAATGTTAAAGTCCAGAATAATGTTTCCATTTACACCGGAGTTATTTGTGAAGATGATGTGTTCCTCGGGCCTTCAATGGTTTTTACCAATATATTAAATCCCAGGAGCGCCGTGGTCAGGAAAGATCAATATGTCACGACCCTGGTCCGAAAAGGAGCAACCATTGGAGCCAATGCAACCATTATCTGCGGGAGTGAGATAGGCCGGTTTGCTTTTATTGGAGCAGGAGCGTTGGTAACCAAAGATGTTAAACCTTATTCACTTGTTGTGGGAAGCCCGGCAAGGCACGTGGGTTGGATGAGCGAATATGGACACCGGCTGCATTTTGATGAAAACGGCATGGCCACTTGTCAGGAAAGCAAGGAAAAGTATCAGCTAAAAGACGGCAAGGTAAATAAAATCAGTTAACAAATATATTTCTACCTTTGGGAGGCGGTTAATTTTATTTTCTTTAATGAAACAGGCTGATAATCTGAATTTTGCAATAATTGGTGTAGCGGGGTATATAGCCCCGAGGCACCTGAAAGCGATCAGGGAGACCAATAACAATCTGGTTGCTGCCCTGGATAAATCAGATAGTGTTGGTATCATCGATAGCTATTTCCCGAAAGCAGACTTTTTTGTTGAGTTCGAACGGTTTGACCGGCATATAGACAAGTTGCGCCGCACAGACAATAAGGTTGATTTTGTAAGTATCTGTTCTCCAAATTATTTACACGATTCACATATTCGTTTCAGCCTGAGAAGTGGTGCAAACGCTATCTGCGAAAAACCTCTGGTACTTAATCCCTGGAACATTGATGCGCTGCTGGAATATGAAAAAGATACAGGTAAAAAGGTTTATAATGTTCTTCAGCTCAGGCTTCATCCTTCCATCCAGGCCCTTCGAAAAAAAATACAGGATGGACCTGCCGGTAAAATATATGATATTGAGCTTACCTATATCACCGGCCGCGGGAGTTGGTATTTATTTTCATGGAAAGGTGATATGCAGAAGTCAGGTGGCGTGGCCACCAATATCGGTGTACATTTTTTTGATATGTTAACCTGGATTTTTGGAGACATAAAAGAAAATATCACTCATATCTCCGAATACAATAAAGCCTCGGGATACCTTGAATTAACCAGGGCAAGGGTCAGGTGGTTCCTTAGCATCGATATCAAAGACCTGCCCGGAAATATTAAAATGAACGGAAACAGAACCTACAGGAGCATTACCCTTGATAAGGAAGAAATAGAATTCAGTGACGGGTTTGGTGACTTGCATACTGCTACTTACAAAAAAATCTTATCCGGGGATGGATTCGGATTATTGGAATCCATTAAATCGATCGAAACGGTATATGCCATTAGAAACTCAAAACCAATTGGATGTAAGGGAAACTATCATCCGATGTGCAGGAAGATTTAGAAGAAGGTACGAGGTACTGGGTACGAGGTACGAGTTCGCAAGAATCAACTAATGAGCAGATACCTTACAACCCGCAACTCGAAACTATTTAATATGTATGAGGATTTAATAAATAAGAGAACTAAACTTGCTGTATTAGGATTGGGCTACGTTGGTTTACCAATCGCCCTGGCCTTTGCCAAAAAACTTTCTGTCGTCGGTTTTGATATAAGGGAAGACAGAATACAAATGATGAAGAATGGAGTTGATCCCAGCAATGAATTACCTGCAGGAGCCTTTGAGGGTTGTGATATCCATTTTAGTTCTCAATTGACCGACCTTGAAGATGCCGGATTCTATATTGTTGCTGTTCCCACTCCCATCGACGATCATAAGCTTCCTGATCTCAATCCCCTGCTGAGTGCCACTGAATTAGTGGGGCAAGTGCTGTCGGAAGGAAATTATGTGGTTTTTGAATCGACTGTTTATCCCGGATGCACCGAAGAGGATTGCATACCTCTGCTGGAAAAAGTTTCGGGGCTCAAATACATCAGGCAGTTTAAGGTTGGCTTCTCCCCTGAAAGAATTAATCCCGGAGATAAAAAACATACCCTTTCAAAGATAATTAAAGTCACATCTGGCTGTGATGAATCTTCTGCGGAAGAAATTGCCAAAACATATGAGCTTATCGTTGAAGCAGGTGTTCACAGGACCAGTTCAATAAAGGTGGCGGAAGCGGCCAAAATTATCGAAAACACTCAGCGTGATATCAACATTGCCTTCATGAATGAATTATCGATGATCTTCAACTGTATGGACATTAATACCTCTGAGGTGATCGAAGCAGCTTCCACCAAATGGAATTTCCTGAATTTTTACCCTGGTCTTGTCGGCGGGCATTGCATTGGAGTGGATCCGTATTACCTTTCATACAAAGCAAAACAATACGGTCATCATGCACAGATTATTAATGCAGGAAGGGCCATCAATGATAATATGGGCAGTTATGTGGCTGAACAAATTGTTAAAAAAATCTCATCCCTTGACAAGGAATTGAATCATTCAAGAATTCTTGTCCTTGGAATCACCTTTAAAGAAAACGTGAGTGATATCCGGAATTCAAAGGTAATAGACATGATCAGGGAATTTCAGTCATTTCGTATCAGGGTTGATGTGATGGATCCCAGGGCATCTTCAAACGAGGTCAAATCTGAATATGGGATCGCCCTGCATCAAAAACCTGAACCGCCCTATGATGTTATCATTGTTGCCGTTAATCATGATGAATTTCTAAATCTAAATGAAGATTATTTTAAATCTATTGGAAATGGAAATACGCTCATCGTGGATATAAAGGGTGTTTTGAAAAATAAAATTAAACAACTCTCCTATTGGAGCCTGTAAATGAAAGAACTTGTTTTAGTAACCGGCGGCACCGGATTCATTGGTTCTCATACAGTTGTAGAATTAATTAAAGCGGATTACAATGTTGTGATTATTGATAATCTTTCAAACTCCAGGATAGGTGTTCTGGATGGCATTGAAAAGATTACAGGGAAGAGGCCGGCATTTGAACAGATTGACCTGTGCAACCCGGATCACCTGACTCATTTTTTTCAAAAATACTCATCACTGGTTGCTGTTGTCCATTTTGCAGCCTATAAATCAGTTTCTGAATCGGTACAAAAACCGCTCATGTACTATGAGAACAATCTCGTTTCGTTGCTTAATTTATTGAATTTAATGAATCGGTTCCGGGTAGTTAATTTTGTATTCTCATCATCATGTACTGTTTATGGAGAGCCAGACAAGTTACCTGTGACTGAAAATTCACCTGTCAAAAAAGCCAATTCACCATACGGAAATACCAAGCAGATCTCAGAATCAATCATCGGCGACACTATTTCAGCAGGTCATCCTTTAAATGCCATTTCATTAAGATATTTTAATCCTATCGGGGCCCATCCATCGGGGTACATTGGAGAACTGCCCCTGGGGATCCCCAGCAACCTGGTACCTTTAATTACACAAACCGCTTATGGGATCCATCCCGAGCTATTGGTATTCGGAGATGACTATAATACTCCCGACGGATCATGTATAAGGGATTATATCGATGTGGTAGACTTGTCTGCTGCTCATGTGGTGGCTATCGACAGGTTGGTACAGAAAAAGAACCGTAAGGATTATGAAATTTTCAATTTAGGTACTGGAAAAGGAGTTTCGGTTCTTGAAATGATCCGGGCTTTCGAAGAATCAAATAACCTGAAAATTAATTATACAATTACGGATCGCAGGCCGGGGGATGTTGAAAAAGTCTGGGCCGATACTTCTCTTTCTAATTCAGAATTGGGATGGAAGGCTGAAACTTCCCTGGAGGATACGCTGCGCTCAGCCTGGAAATGGGAGAATCATTACAGGCAGGAACCGGATATAACCCCCCCCCACGCTGTGTAAACTGCAATTTTATTATGAAACGAGCATGATTTTTATTCATCATAAAATCACGAAAGGGTATGATTAAAAAAAATATGCGAGAGCGAAGCGGCTGTCCCGAGTACCCGGGATTATAAATTTTTAAACGAATGAAACGAACCATACTTATAACTGGTGGTGCAGGTTTTATAGGATCACATGTGGTCCGCCTGTTTGTTGGTAAATATCGTGATTACCGAATCATTAATCTTGATAAGCTCACCTATGCCGGAAACCTTGAAAACCTATTGGATATTGAAAAGGCAAGCAACTATTCTTTTGTTAAGGGAGACATTGTTGACATAGATTTTCTGCACGGATTATTTTCCACACATAAACCAGATGCTGTTATCCATCTTGCGGCAGAATCTCATGTCGACAGGTCCATCATGGATCCCTCCGGATTTATTTCCACCAACATTGTAGGAACAGTCAACCTGCTGGATGCCTGCAGGAAGATCTGGGACCCACCCGTTGAACATAATTTATTCTATCATGTATCCACCGATGAAGTGTATGGATCACTCGGGCAGGAAGGACATTTCCTGGAAACCACACCCTATGATCCAAGGAGCCCTTATTCAGCTTCCAAAGCCGGATCAGACCATCTGGTCAGGGCCTGGTGGCATACATACAAATTGCCGGTTGTTTTGTCTAACTGTTCCAACAATTACGGACCAAACCAATTCCCGGAAAAACTTATCCCCCTGGCTATCAACAATATAATTAACTCCAAACCGGTCCCTGTCTATGGCAAGGGAGAAAATGTGAGGGATTGGCTTTATGTGATTGATCATGCCCGGGCCATTGATATGATTTTTCACGATGGGACAAAGGGTGAAACGTATAATGTTGGGGGAAACAACGAGTGGCAAAACATTGATCTGATCAGGTTGTTATGTGATATTATGGATACAGAATTGGGCAGGGCTCCGGGAACATCAGCCAGGCTGATAACATTTGTAAAGGACAGGGCAGGGCATGATCTGCGATATGCTATTGATGCCACAAAAATAAAACGAGAGCTGGGCTGGGAACCTTCGATGGACTTTCGCCAGGGATTGATTTCAACCGTAAAATGGTACCTGGATAATAAAAAATGGCTGGAGCATATTATGTCGGGAGAATACGAAAGTTACTATAAAAGCCAATACCTTAAGGGGTGATCCGGTTATTCAACTGTGACCGACTTGGCCAGGTTCCTTGGCTGGTCGACATTACAGCCTCGCATTACTGCAATATAATAAGACAGAAGCTGTAAAGGAACGACTGCGAGCAGGGATGTCAGAGCCTCTGTAGCATGCGGGATCTCCAGAACATGATCCGCCAGTTTTTTAATCACTGTATCCCCTTCAGAAACGATAGCTATTACAATGCCGTTCCTCGCTTTTACTTCCTGGATGTTGCTAACGATCTTATCGTAAGATTTATCCTTCACTCCAATGACTACTACGGGCATTTTTTCATCAATCAGGGCAATCGGGCCGTGTTTCATCTCGGCTGCCGGGTACCCTTCTGCATGTATATATGATATTTCCTTTAACTTCAGCGCTCCTTCAAGGGCTACCGGGAAAAAATATCCCCTTCCAAGGTAAAGGAAGTTATTGGCATCCTTATACAGGCCGGCGATATGCTTGAATTCTTCACTGAATCCAAGGATCCGTTCAATTTTACCAGGAATCATAGTAAGCTCCCTGATGAGTGACTTGAACTCCTTGTTAGACAGATAACCTCTTTTGTGACCAATCAATATGGCTATCATAGCCAATGTGGTTACCTGGGCAGTAAAGGCTTTCGTCGAAGCAACACCAATCTCAGGACCCGCATGGGTGTAGACTCCTGCATCAGTTTCCCGCGGAATACTGGAACCTACCACATTACATATCCCTAAAACCAGGGTTCCTGCCTCTTTAGCCATCTGGATAGCGGCCAGTGTATCGGCTGTTTCTCCGCTCTGGCTTATGGCAATGACCACATCGTTATTATTGATCAGTGGATTACGGTACCTGAATTCAGATGCATATTCAACCTCAACCGGAACACGGGCCAGGTCTTCCAGCAAATACTCGCCAACAAGGCCAGCATGCCATGAAGTCCCGCATCCTATGATGATTATTCTTTTCGCTTCAACAAGCCGGGGCAATACATGATGTAATCCACCCAGATGAAGGTCGGAAAGATCAGCCGAGATCCTTCCCCGGAATGTATCGCGGATCGATTTTGGCTGCTCAAATATCTCCTTTAGCATAAAATGGTCGAACCCGTTCTTCTCTATCTCTCCAATATCCAGGTCGAGCTGCTGAACTTTTGGGGCAAGTGTTACATTGTCGATGGTTTTGAGTATCAGCTCATCTCTTTTAATAATAGCTACATCATCGTTATTCAGGTAGATCACGCTTTTGGTGTATTCAACAATAGGAGTAGCATCCGATGCAAGAAAATACTCATGTTCCCCGATACCAATAACCAGGGGACTGCCTTTCCTTGCGGCAATGATTTTGTCCTTTTCATCCCGGCACAGAATAAGGATACCGTAAGCTCCAACCACTTTTGTTAAAGCCAGCCGCACGGCAATTTCAGCGGTAATTTTTCCTTTCAGATAAATATATTCTATCAGGTTTGCCAGTACCTCGGTATCCGTTTCGCTTTTAAATTGATAACCCCTGTCCTCCAGCCTGCTTTTCAGTACAGAATAGTTTTCAATGATCCCGTTGTGAATAATAACAAAATGTCCGTTCATGGAAGTATGGGGGTGGGCATTGATATCGTTTGGCTCTCCATGCGTAGCCCAGCGGGTATGTCCTATTCCAATTGTGCCAGTGGTGTTTTTATTCGATACAAAATGTTCGAGATCCGAAACTTTACCTTTTTTTTTGTAGACACTGATGTCATTGCTCAATAAGGATATGCCAGCAGAATCATATCCCCTGTATTCAAGCCTTTTTAAACCATTTATCAGGATGGGGTAAACATTTTTATCTCCAATATATCCAATTATACCACACATCTTACATGACTGTGTAAATAATTTCCAGCTTCAGCCTGTCTGAACGTTTTGAGTTACCCCCGTAAAAAATGAGACGTTTATAGTTTTCAGCGTTAGAGCCAGGCAGCAAGATCAGATCCAGGTTATCAATATCATCATTCAGGTATGATTGAATGTGAACCTTAATATTGAAACGGTATGAATTGGTCCCGGCATCATAAAAACCTCCGAATGTGGTTTGATTTAGCATATAATCATATAGAAAACGGTTCACTCCATCTTCTCCATACCTTAGCAGGTCTAAAGAAACAGGATAATCATTTACGCTTAAGCCGGAAGTGAGTGTATCGACAGGGGTTAATATTAACTGTGCGTGATTTATAGCAATGGGCATTGAGTCGAGCCATGCTGACAGTTCCGGGAACCGGAGGATGGCATTCACTGCACCAGGAGATCCTACAAATACGAGACTATCCGGTTCGTCTCCATTGTTCAGGTATTCCTCAACCCTGGATCCGTTAAAATCATGGTCAAAGAGGTTGAAATGTTTCGATAATGATCCCATTTCGAGGGAATAACTCAGGGAATCATCCTCTTTATTATGATAATATATGTTTAGTGTGCCCGGGTAATTATTAAAATTCAAATTTACCATGGCCCCATTCCCTGATAATCGTTCCGGAACGATATAAAAACCTCGTATATATTCCTGCAGGTTATCATTATTCTTATATACCGAATCAGGTGCATGTAAAAATTTATCAATAATATTCTGTTCCTCGATAAAGATTTTAATGATGGAATCGTTCATTTCCAATTCGCCTGTCCCAAGTAAAACCGGATTATATTTTCCATCTATCTCAGTATTGGAATAGATGTTGGTATCCGTCCTTATTTCCTCTTCAAATTCATATAACCTGTATTCCATTGATGGCATTATATCTCCTACGTAGTCTGAAAAGTCAAGACGTAAAACAACTGAATCATAACCCGGGTCATTCCCAAAGCTGAATGACTCATAATCAATCAGGTTAATTTCGGTTATCAGGCTGGCATTTAGTTCTCCAAACACAGGATTAATGTTTTGTCCCAGTAAAAAAGTTGTTTTTTTATTGGATACTATTGAATCTGTTTTCCTCGTAAAAGCATAAATAACCTCAGAGGTATTGGAATAGGCCCTTAAACTGTCGGGTAAAAGGTCCCTGCCTAATATTTCGGGTTTATCCTCACATCCTTCTTGGAGGGTGATCAAAAGTGTGAGAGTAAATAAAATTAAAGGAATGCTGTTAAGGCGTATGCTGGATTTAAAGAATCTCTCAGTTCTCATCAATAGGTTTCGTAAGTATTTCATCATAAAACTCAGAGTAGGCTTCGATATAATCTTCTTCAGACTTATACTCTAAAACGGGCTTCTTTGTTGTTTTAATATAATTAACTATTTTTTTATTAATGTCCTTGCTTCCAAGTATAATTGCATCAGACATTTGCAGGGCCAGTTGAGTCAGGTTTTCAAAGTTGGGAGTCTCCAGTATTCTTACATCTTCATTTTCGATCCCTTCCATCATCAGTTTTTCCCTGAACCTGTTTTCGAGTGGCTTATTGAACTCATCATTATATACAGAGTAGATGATCCTGGAATGGTTATATAAAGGATCATCCTGATAGGCTTTTCTCAGATATAACGGCACCAATGCGGTGATCCATCCGTGACAGTGCACAATATCCGGCGACCATCTCAGCTTCCTGACTGTTTCCAACACTCCTCTGGTAAAAAAGATGGTCCTCTCATCATTATCCTTAAAATATTCACCTTTGCTGTTCTTGAGAACATGCTTCCGGTGAAAATAATCCTCGTTGTCTATAAAATATACCTGCATCCTGGCCGACTGGATTGAAGCTACCTTAATGATCAACGGATGGTCAGTGTCATCAATGATAAGGTTCATTCCTGAAAGCCTGATTACTTCATGCAGCTGATTACGTCTCTCGTTGATACAGCCAAATTTGGGCATAAATGTCCTTATTTCTCTTCCTTTTTCCTGTATACCCTGAGGCAGGTAACGCCCGATTTTTGACATTTCAGATTCCTGAAGGTAGGGTGTAATCTCTTGGGAAATGAATAGAACCTTGGCGTGCTTAATTTTGGGGTGCTTCATAACTTTCAAAAATCGATGCAAAATTACATAAAATTATTCACATAACTATTTTCCCACATGTTATTAACAGGTTGGAAGGCTATTACTAACCTCTTAAAAAAGACATTCTATGTTTTTTTGGGTCCAAAGCTTTTATATCTTTGCCCGGAAATTCAAACCATGCATATATTCTGGACGACATCCGAAATCCAGCAACAACTGGGTATATTTTGCAACAAAAAGATGACCATCGGACTTGTTCCAACTATGGGAGCCTTGCATTCAGGCCATCTCTCATTAATAAAGGCTTGCTCGTCTGAAAATGATATTACCGTGGTAAGCATTTTTGTCAATCCTAATCAGTTTAATGATTTAAAGGATTTTGAAATATACCCGCGCGATTTTGATAATGATATATCCGTTTTACGAAAGCAGCAATGTGATCTTGTATTTGCCCCGGCAGAGAAAGAGATGTATCCCGAACCAGATTCAAGGATTTTTCAATTTGGTTCAATAGACAAAGAAATGGAGGGTAAACACCGGCCCGGGCATTTCAACGGTGTGGCCCAGGTGGTAAGCAGGCTATTTGAAATCATTAAACCTGATAAAGCCTATTTCGGACAAAAAGATTTCCAGCAACTTACTATTATTAAAGAACTGGTCAGACAACTAAAAAGCCCGATTGATATTGTTTCATGTCCCATTATCAGGGAAGCTGATGGTCTTGCAATGAGTTCACGAAACCAATTGCTCACCAGGGAACAGCGTTTTGCGGCCGGAAAGATCAATAAATCACTCAAAAAGGCCGTTTCTCTATATGGCACTATGGAGATTGATTCCCTGAAAATGCGGATAATTGAGGAAATTAATTCGGATCCATTACTTGAGACCGAGTATTTTGAAATAGTTGAAGAAGAAACACTTAAGCCTGTTCTCAGATTGTCGGATAATACAAAAAATATCGGTTGTATAGCTGTGCGCGTTGGAGAAGTTAGATTGATAGATAATATGAAATTTTCTTAATAACTTTGCACCATTATGATGATCGAAGCAGTAAAGTCTAAAATCCACATGGTTTCTGTTACAGAAGCCAATCTGCATTATGTAGGAAGTATTACAATTGATGAGGATCTTATGGAAGCATCCAATATTATTGCCGGGGAAAAGGTCCAGATTGTAAATATTAATAATGGAGAAAGGCTTGAAACCTATGTTATTAAAGGCGATAGGGGAACAGGTGAAATATGTATGAACGGTCCCGCAGCAAGGAAAGTTGCCGTGGGTGATATCATTATTATTATCTCATATGCTATCCTGGATTTTGAAGAAGCAAAATCATTTGAGCCGGTAATTATTTTCCCGGATTCTTCAACCAATAAACTGATCAAATAACTCCTGTTGAAAAAGAAAGCTTTCAAAGTTCTCAGGTATATTATATTCCTGCTGATAGGGGTATTGCTTCTTTACCTTGCTTTCAAAGGCATCGACTTCCAGGCTCTCTGGTATGAATTTAAACAGGCCCGTTATATCTGGATTTTCCTTTCAATACTTGTGCTGACCTTAAGTCATATGACCCGGGCATACAGGTGGAAGTTACTGATTGAGCCACTTGGTTATAATCCCCAGTTCAGCAGTACATTTTATTCCTTGATGATTGGATACCTGGCCAACTATGCATTCCCCAGGATTGGTGAAATAACCCGTTGCGGTGCATTAGGCAGAACTGAGAAAATCCCGATGGATAAATTGTTTGGGACCGTTATCATTGAACGGGTTGTCGACCTGTTCACCATGTTTTTATTCCTGATTATCCTGATCACTGCTAAATTTGAGTTCTTCAGCAGTTTTATCAAACCCAATATACTTGATCCGGTCGGCAATAAGCTTTCGTTTTTACTTGGAAAAACAATCCTGTACTGGTTTATTTTAGTTGGCACACCTGTGTTGCTTGTTATTATGTTATACCTGTTCAGGTCAAGGTTTTATAAGTGGTCCCTTATAAGAAAGATCAGGGACATCATTAAGGGTGTTTTTACCGGACTGACAACTCTTTCTTCATTAAAGAAAGTCTGGCAGTTTATTATCTCCTCTCTGCTGATCTGGATTTTTTACCTGTTAATGACCTATATTGCATTTTTTGCTTTATCTTCTACCTCAAACCTGAATCTCATAGATGGTCTCTTTATCCTTGTCATCGGAAGTTTCGCTTTCGTAGCTCCCGTGCAGGGAGGGATTGGAGCATTTCATTGGATTGTATCAGGGGGATTAATGTTATATGGCCTCACAAAAGAAGAAGGTCTTGCCTATGCCACAATTACCCATGGCTCACAAATGTTATGGACCATATTAATTGGAATTATATCCATGCTTTTATTAATTTCAGTTCGTAAAAAACGAAATATCCATTTGAATGAACACCCTGATGCACATTCAGGAGAAAATCCTGCCGGCTGACAAAGTCCCTGAAACGATCAATTATTTAAAGAGGGAAAATAAATCGATCGTATTTACCAATGGCTGTTTTGATATCCTGCATATAGGTCATATTACCTATTTATCTAAAGCCTCTGATCTTGGTGATATATTGATCATCGGTTTGAATTCCGACAATTCTGTTCACAGAATTAAAGGCACAAACAGACCTGTCCAGGACCAGGATGCCCGGGCCATCGCACTGGCCTCTCTCTTTTTTGTCAATTTTGTCGTTGTGTTTGAAGAAGATACTCCATATGAGCTAATCCGGGTGGTTCAGCCGGATATCCTTGTTAAGGGAGGCGATTATAATCCCGCGGAGATCGTTGGTTATGACCTGGTAAACGGATCAGGTGGACGGGTGATAACCATCCCGCTGGTAGAAGGAGTTTCAACCACTTCAATCATAAAAAAATTGTCAGATAAAAACATACTTCAATAACAGCATATTCTAAACAGATAACAGTGGCTCAATCCAAATCAGAATTTGTTTGTCAGAATTGCGGTGCCAAATCACCAAAATGGAT
>CAYZEZ010000021.1:0-27328 GCA_964477295.1 uncultured Bacteroides sp.
TTAAAACTGTAAAACAACTAAGTCATTGAATATTAATGTTATAACTAGCAACTAGTACCCAGTATCTGGCAACTTGAATTATAAAGTACCATTTCATTGTAAAATTAACATGTTTCTGAAATTTGATAAATTAGTACGGCCCTCTACATTTGATTAAATGCTAAATTTTATTACTTTTATTGATCCTCGGGATTTAATTATTCAAACTATCTGTCTAACAGTTAACTAAGCATAATTTCTATCTAACCAAAATGTCTATTATTATGGAAAAGAACAAAAAATCGAAAGGAGCAACCCAATTTTCCCGTCGCACTTTTATAGCAACAACAACAACTGCCGCTGCCGGATTCACAATTGTGCCAAGTAAAGTCGTCAGCGGACTTGGATATACAGCTCCCAGTGATAAGCTGAATATTGCCGGTGTGGGAATAGGCGGACGTGGCGGCGGAGTCATCAAAGAGTTAAGGAGCGAAAATATAGTGGCTCTCTGCGATGTCGACTGGAAATATGCATCAGGAATTTTTGGAGAATTTCCCGATGCGAAAAAATATTGGGACTGGAGAATAATGCTGGATGAGATGAAAGACAGTATCGATGCTGTTGTTGTGGGGACACCAGATCATTCACATGCCATAGTTTCGATTAATGCCATGAAACTTGGCAAGCATGTTTATTGTGAAAAACCTTTGACCCATTCTGTTTGGGAATCCAGGCAAATGACAAAGATTGCCAAAGAATATAAAGTGGCTACCCAGATGGGTAACCAGGGAAATTCCGGAGAAGGCATCAGGCAGTTTTGTGAGTGGTTCTGGGATGGTGCCATCGGTGAAGTGGTTGAAGCCCATGCCTGGACCAACAGACCCATCTGGCCACAGGGACTCATGAGGCCCAAAATAGGACAATGGCCCCCCGATACGCTCAATTGGGATTTGTTTATCGGCCCGGCTAAAATGAAACCGTATCATTCCATTCTTCACCCCTGGAACTGGCGTGGATGGTGGGACTATGGTACCGGTGCACTGGGCGATATGGCATGTCATGTCATGGATCCTATATTCAAGGCACTGAAATTAGAATACCCGACCAAGGTACAGGCGAGTTCAACCCAGGTTAATACCGAATCTGCTCCAGTTGCTGAAGTTGTGCATTTCACCTTCCCGGAAAGACCCAAATATAAGAGTGTAAAAATGCCTGAGGTTAAAGTATCGTGGTGGGATGGGGGATTTTTACCTCCGCGGCCGGCTGATCACCCGGTTGGTGAACTCCTTGGCAGGGACTGGAATGGCGGTGTCTTATTGATTGGAACAAAAGGGAAACTATTATGTGGATGCTATGGCAAGGATCCGTACCTTCTTCCTTTATCCTATGACAAGTCTTATAAAAGGCCGGCTGAGTACATCCCAAGGATTGACCTGGGACATCAAATGGATTGGGTAAGGGCGTGTAAGGAAAGTCCGGAAAACAGGACCGAAGCCAGCTCAAATTTTAGATATTCAGGACCACTGAATGAAATGGTCGTTATGGGTGTTCTTGCAGTAAGACTCCAGGACCTGCAGCGTGAATTGCAATGGGATGGGAAGAACATGGAGTTCACAAATATTGGAGATTCCGATACCGTAAAGATTATTACATCCGATGATTTTGATGTTATTGACGGCCACCCGCATTTCGACACAAAGTATACCGAGCCGACGAATGCCAGGGAGTTTGCTTCCGAACTAATCAAGCACACCTATCGCAAAGGCTGGACATTATAAGTCAGGCTAATTGTAAAATAAATCAGGCTGCCTCACTCAATGGGCAGCCTTTTTTTATATTCAGGTACACTGTCCCCGGCAACCTGTATTTTATTACGACAGTAGACCAAATATTTATGGAACGAAACCTATTCGTATACGGCCTGTTCTTACTAATTATTTTTTCCTGCAATAAACCAGGAATGGGATACCGTAGAGATATGCCAAACATCCTGCTGATTATGACCGATGACCAGGGTTTTAATAATTCACTGGTACACAAAGGAGCAGGGATCGGCCAGCCTGGTGATCATTTTGAAAATTTTATACGCCCAGACAGCAGCTACTTCAATCCAACCCTGATAAAGAATAGTCTCGCTGTTAAAACGAAAGGATTTTGTTCAGATGTATATACAGATGCAGCGGTTGAATTTTTAGAAAGAACAACCAGAGATGGATCGCCTTTCTTTCTCTACCTGCCATTTAATGCACCACATGTTCCGTTACAGGTACCTGGTGAATACCTGGAAATATACTCTGGCCTGAACATAGATCCGGAAGCATTTCCCGATGTGGGTGAATATCCTGAAATGACATCCCGGCATTATGATGAGGCAAAACGGGTTTATGCCATGATGTTGTAGATTTGTATATTGAAAACATGAATTTAACCTTGAGCGAAGAACGATAAACGATGAACAAAATAGTAAAGTTATGAGAACAATCAACATGATTTTTGTGGTCATCCTGGTGATCGCTGTTGCCGGATGCTCTTCCGGGCAATCAAAAAAAAACAAGGCCCGTGCCGATAATGAAAAACCCAATGTAGTTATTATCTATTGCGATGACCTGGGTTATGGTGATGTGGGATGCTTTGGTGCAGAAGATATCCATACTCCCAACATTGACCGGATGGCTGAAGATGGGATTAAATTCACCGAGTTTTATTCTGCATCACCTGTATGCAGCCCTTCCAGAGCTGCCTTGCTCACCGGGAGAATGCCGCAGCGTATGGGAATAAATGGTGTTTTCTTCCCGGAGAGTTATACCGGAATGCCCCTTAAAGAAATAACCATTACAAACCTGTTAAAGGAACAAGGATACACTACCGGGATAGTTGGGAAATGGCATCTCGGTCACAGGGAAAAATTTTTACCCCTGCAAAGAGGATTCGATGAGTATTTCGGGATCCCTTACAGCAACGATATGCAGAGTGTGGTCTACCTGCGTGGTAATGAGGTAGTTGATTTTCATGTTGACCAGAGCCTGACCACACAAACTTACACCCGGGAAGCAACTACATTCATAAAGAATCATAAAGATGAGCCTTTCTTTTTATACCTGGCACATAACATGCCGCATGTGCCGATATACGCTTCGGAGGATTTCCTGGGAACTTCAGGCAGGGGGCTCTTTGGTGATGTGGTCCAGGAAATTGATTGGAGTGTCGGTCAGGTGATCACAACATTGGAAAACCTGCAGCTGCTTGATAAAACTTTAGTCATCTTTTCAAGTGATAACGGACCATGGCTGGTTATGGAAGACTATGGTGGTTTAGCGGGCATACTGAGGGAAGGGAAGCAATATACCTTTGAGGGTGGACAGCGGGTTCCGGCCATAGCCATGTGGCCCGGGAAGATCCCGGCCGGTCAGGTGTACGATGATATGGCCGTGATGATGGACTGGTTTCCAACCATTGCCAAAATTACGGGCGCATCGGTCCCCGACGACCGCCCCTATGATGGGACAGACATAAGTAAAGTGCTTTTTGGAGAAGCAAGAAGAGAGGGTCCGGGCTTTCTCTATTTCGATCTTGCCGAATTGCAGGGTTACCGTGAGGGTGACTGGAAGGTTAAACTGCCTTTCAAAGGATACCATGGTTCCCGTGGTAAAAAGGGTGTTGCCCCGCATGATATGTATTTATTTAACCTGAAGGATGATCCGGGAGAAACCATCAACCTGGCGAAGGCCATGCCTGATCAGCTGGAAAAGATGCTCCATAAAATGGATAGCGCCAGGGACGCCATGGGCGACCTGCCACCCTCCCTCGTGATCATGACCGGTAATGATAACAGCCACTATGAACATCTGAGGGAAATTCATGGTGATGAGAAGTACTGGTACACGGATTGGTAGAAGGGAGAAATGACCAAAATGAGCTAAAATGACTAGAATTTGGATTTGGGTTATAGCCTTTGTAATGTGCGGATGTTCGGTTTTTACCTGGTCGCCCAAACCTAATATTGTATTTATCCTGGCAGACGACCTGGGCTGGTCGCAACTGGGATGCTACGGCAGTTCTTTCTATGAAACACCCAATATTGATAAATTGGCCGCTGGAGGTATGCTGTTTACCAATGCATATGCTGCCTGTGCAGTCTGTTCGCCCACCAGGGCATCCATTATGACAGGCAAGTATCCCGCACGGCTTCACCTGACCGATTTTATAAAAGGGAATACTCGGACCGATTATCCGCTCACTGAACCTGAATGGCAGAAATACCTCCCCCTCGAAGAAGTGACCATTGGAGAGGTTTTTAAAGAAGCCGGATACAGGACTGCTATTTTCGGCAAATGGCACCTGAGTCAGAATAAAAAACCACCTGAAAGCCTGCCTTACAATCCTGATAAACAGGGATTTGATGAGTATTTAGTAACCTATAAACCCTCACCTGAAACCAATCCTGAGAAAGATGCCCATAATGTGGATTCAATTACCAATGCAGCTATACGGTTTATATCAAAGAATCGAAAGGATCCTTTTTTCCTGGTGGTATCGCATAATACTATCCATGATCCGCTCATGGAGAAAGAGGCCATCATAAATGAATATCGGAGTAAATATGGAGCAGGAGAAAAGGAAAACAACCCGGTGATCGGGGCCATGATTGAAAGATTGGATCGAAGCGTTGGCCGTATTATGGATGAAATTGAAAAGCAGGATATCCTTACCAATACTGTTGTCGTATTTTTTTCTGATAACGGCGGAAAGGATGCGTATGCGTTGCAGACACCGCTGAGAAGAGGAAAAGGGTGGTTATATGAAGGGGGGATACGTGTTCCCCTCATTGTTAGCTGGCCTGGAAAAATTAATACCGGATCCAGGACCAGTGCCATGGTCGGATCGATTGATCTTTTGCCAACCCTGGCAGATCTGGTTTCCATCCCTTCAATTCCTGAAAAAATAGACGGTAAAAGCTTTAAATCGGTCCTTTTAAAAGGGAACAAAAACTTCAGAGATGAATTATACTGGCATTATCCACATTACTACAGTGGTTCAGGCATGGTCCCCGGGGCAGCAATTATTCATGAGAATTATAAATTGATCGAGTGGTATGAAAAATCCCTTACCAGGCAACCAGGGGCCTTTGAATTATACAACCTGGATACAGATATATCAGAAACTTTGAACCTGGCAGATTCAATGCCAGAGAAGGTGGAAGAATTACGGTATATGTTGGAATACTGGCGGTTTGAAGTAGGAGCCCAGATGCCAGTTGTCAATCCAGATTTTACACCTCGTAACTAGTAACCAGCACCTCTTTTAGACATGAAACAACTTTTATTTGCATTCATCATTCCTTTTCTGATTGTATTCCATTCCTGCCAGGAGCCAAAATCTTCCCAAATACCCGGTTTGCACCTCCATTATCTGCTCTCAGGAGAAGCAACTGAGAACTCAGTCATCCTTCAGGCCAGGATGGGTAAATCGGATACACTGATCTTTGATAATATTGATGGTGCTGTTGGGTTCATTCGCTTCGAAGTGTCGGAAGGGGAAGATTTTAAAAAGACATTGTTTTATCCATGGCATCCAACCTATGTTAAAAATGATCTTATTGTAAAGGAATATATTACCGGATTGAAACCTGGCACACTCTATTACTACAGGTGCTGGTATGGTCTGGATACAAAACAATATATAATCTCTGAAGCAGGTATTTTTAAAACATTGCAGGGCAGAAATGGGACCGATCCCGTTAAAATGGTAATGGTTACAGGATCGAATTATTTCAAATTTAAAACCGGAGGAAAAGGTGGGGCCATTGGGGAGATTTTCCCGCCTGCGACCCCCGGTGAGTTGAAAAAGGGTTTCCCGGGTCATGTTGCAATCCTTGAACAGGCTCCTGATTACTGGATCGGTAACGGGGATAATGTGTACTATGATCAGCCCGCTGATGAGGCAGCTGAAACGGTTGACGAAATGCGGGCCTTCTGGCACAGGCTGTATTCTATGCCGAGGTTTAAAGACCTTATCGTGAATACCGGTGCATACTGGTTGAAAGATGATCATGACTACCGATATGATGACTCAGATACAACAGACTATAGTAAAAAGGATCTCTACAGGCCGCTACCCACCCATTCTGATGGTGTCAACACGTTCATTGAACAGGTCCCGGTCCCGGAAAAAACATACAGAACTTACAGAATAAATCAAACCCTGCAAATCTGGATGATGGAAGGCAGGGATTTCAGGAGTCCAAATATTACACCCGATGGCCCTGAAAAATCATTATGGGGGAAAGAGCAGCTGGCATGGCTGAAAGAAACACTCCTGGAGAGCGATGCACCCTATAAATTATTGATTTCTCCTACACCTATGATCGGTCCTGATGACAACTGGAAGATCGACAATCATTGCAACCTGAACGGCTTTAGAAATGAAAGGGATCAATTTTTCGACTGGCTCGCGGAGCATCATCTGATCGGTTCAGGATTTTATGTTCTCTGCGGCGACCGTCACTGGCAGTATCATGCCGTGGATCCGTCCGGAGTTGAGGAGTTCAGCTGCGGCGCTCTGGTCGATGCCAATTCGAGGTATGGCAGGGTGCCGGGAGATCCCAATTCTACCGATCCGGATGGACTGATACGTCAACCCTATCTGCAGGATAAACCATCAGGCGGGTTTTTACTTTTTGAATCCGGCCTTACAGCGGATTCAAAACCTTATCTTATCTTTCGATATTTCGATGAAACAGGAATACAGCTTTATGAAGTAAATAAACAGAGATAATATGTTTGCAGCAGTCTTAAATGAATACAATAAGATCACCTGGCAGGAAGTTGCTACTCCCGTACCCGGTGACAATGACGTCCTGATCAAGGTTACCTATGCAAGTATCTGCGGGACGGATGAACATATTTTTACAGGGGAATTTCATCCCAGGACACAGCTTCCACTCATCCCGGGTCATGAATTTGTAGGTAACGTGACCGGGACTGGAAAAAATGTAAAAGGAATTAATACAGGCGATCAGGTCGTTGTTGATCCCATTATCTGGTGCGGAGAATGTGATGCCTGTCGGGCAGGACATTATCCTGCCTGCAGCTCGTTGAAGCTTATTGGCATTGACCTGAACGGTGGATTTGCAGAATGTATTTCAGTGCCGGAAAGTATGGTGCTTAAATTACCCGGAAATGTCCAGGGAAGGCATGCTGCCCTGATAGAACTTATATCCATTGGATTTCACGCTTCCAACAGGGCTGCTGTGAAGCAACATGATAACATCGCCATCTGGGGCTGCGGCAAGGTGGGCAATGCCATCCTGCTTGCATCAAAGATCAAATCCAGCGGGATTGTATTCCTGGTCGATATCCTGGAAGAAAGGTTGATTCGGGCAAAAAAAGCTTTCCCCGACATAATTACTGTTAATGCGTCCAGGAAAGATCCGGTGGAAGAGATCATGAAACAAACCAGGAACAGGGGTGTTGACATTGCCTATGAGGCCGTTGGCCATGCCCGGTTTGAAAAGGAAATCATACATCCGGTAAGGGGATGTATACAGGCCATCAGGGGCGGGGGAACTGTTTGCGTCCTGGGTTTATCTGACCAGCCGGCACCCCTTATTATGAAGGAATTGATATGGAAGGAAGCAAAGATCATTGCCAGTCGAGTCAGCCATGGTGAGTTTAGTGAAACCATCGGTCACCTGAGGGATGGCAGCCTGGATCCGGAATATTTGATTACTTCGGTGATGCCCATGAAAGATGCTCAGAATGCTTTCGCATTGTTACAGGCAGAACCTGAAAACCATCTTAAAATATTACTTGAAATATTGTAAATTTTGTCCGGCTGGCCTTTTGCTTCTGTTTGCAGGGTGTAATCCAGATTAATTCAATACTGTAGAAACAGATCTTACTTCCTTGAACGGTACAACGTATGAGGTGATTGATGCTATCCTGATCAGCACTGAACACATTTACTAATGGCACTTTGTGCCAAAATGCCACAATCCGGATAGGATCAATAAATAATAAACTGCCCGCGATAGATTTTCCCGGTATCTTTTTCCTGGATTATATAGTTATAATGACTTGCAGAATACTGGCCAACATAGAGTGTGACTTCGCTATTTAAAATATCCACTTTATATGAATTTAGGATATATCTTCCTCCAAGATCAATTATTGTTATATAGAGCACGGAATTTTGAAGGCCATCCGGTACTTCAAGGGTGATCCATCCATTGGTTGGATTTGGGAATAGATTAAATTCTGAATAGGATATACCTTCAAGTGAGGTAAATTCAATTTCTACTGGATCCGATATATCACTGGTACAATGATCGATAGTGACCTCTACCTGATAAATACCTTCAATATCTGCCTGGATGGACTTATTATATTCTCCTGAAATGAGAGAGTGGTTTAAGTACCAGTAATTTCCGGTATCCGAACTGGAAGTTAGGACTATTACCTCGTTTTGTATTGTTTTAATAATGGTCGGTTTGGTTGGTACAACACAGAATGTTTGTGATACCGGATCAGCAGGAAGATAATAATCGTCTCCTGGCTGATATGCGGTTATGGATACTTCTCCTGGTCCGAATATCTTCAGAAGCTGGCCGTTGATTTCAACATCTCCGTTTTCCACAATATATTGGATGTTAAGCCCGGATGTTATTGATGAAACTAAGGTTATCTCCAAGATGGTATCTGGTATTTCTCCAATAGCTTCAAATACAATGGTCTGGGTAACTTTGTCTATTTCTCCATCGCAATTATTGTCTTTTCCATCTGCTATTGCCGGAGCTCCCGGATAGGTATGTATATCGGTGTCATCGCAGTCGTCGTTATTGGCGACATACCCTGCAGGCTGTGTGCAGGCCGTTACGGAATCTGTGGAGCTGCCGAACAGGTCTCCGTCACTGTCGGCGTACCATATCGCACCGGCAGTCACGGAATTATCCCCGTCATCGCAGTCACATGCAGTCCCATAGCCGTCCCCATCAACATCAGTTTGAGATACAAGTGGAATATCGATACAATTATCCAGATGATCCGGAACGCCATCACCATCTGAATCTCTGTTAGTATAAATCTGTGTAAATTTCATAACTTCCGGTACAGACTTCCCGTTAGTATTCCAAAGATCGTAAAGGTCTTGTCCAGAATTATTTGTGACATTCTCATCCCGCAAAAATTCAACATATTCTTTTGAAAGGGTCTGGTAGTACAAAACTACTTCCAATTCAGGTGGGAGTGCAGATGAATGCTGGTAAGTGGCTGCAGAAAATATTCATAGCCTTTTCCTGCGGCTACATAATCAGCATTGGATACACCCATTCTGTTCTGTATATCACCAGCAGCATAGATTTCAAGTAACCCTGGTATTTTTGCTTCTACCTGGCGCGCCTGCTGGAGGTTATTAATTTCCAGGTAAGAATACACAGAAAAGGTAACATAGCTGGGCTGAAGAAGAAATGGCAACCCGTTCAGTGATCCAAGGAAGTCGAATTAGAAATGACTATTATCCGGGACATCGTCGCAAACACCGATGATCTGGAGTTCGCCGACGGGAGCATTAATTGTTTTTCCAAGGGGATCTTCGTTCCCAAAATATCTTTTTGCCGTTGATTCGGTAACGATCATTTCAAGCGGATTCCTTAATACCTGGTCTGGATTGCCACTCAATAACCTGATCGAGAACATGTCAAAAAAATTACTGTCGACCAGCATGATATGCCTCTCGGTAAATGATTTATCTTCAAAGGTGATGGTGACCTCACCCTGTCCCTTATACAGCCTGCATACTGACTTGATTTCCGGCATTTCATTGAGTAGCAATTGACCCATTGAATGGGGCGACAGCGCATAATCTACCTGGGTATCAGGATAATGCCTGTGAAGAGCCAGGCGGTATATTTTATCTGCTTTTTCATGAAAGCGGTCATAAGACAATTCTTTCCGGATATGCAGCAGGATAATAAAACAACAGGCCAGGCCAATTGCAAGACCTAAAATATTCACAGCTGAAAAAAGCTTGTTCCTGAGGAGGTTCCTCAGAGCGATCAGGGAATAATTTCTGAACATGTTGAACCTGTTTTTCTAATACTCATCCTCCGGGGGTCAAATATCGTTCCGATAATCTCCTGAATATCCTGTGGGCTTTTGCCGGAGTGAGCTATCCCACACCTGGGAATATATTCAGAGATTCGCTTCAAGATCAGTCGTAGTATGTCTCCTTTTATCAGGTGTACGATATCGAACGCTTGAAGTATTATTTTTATACAGTACCATATTAATGCATAAGTCCGGGAAGGATTATTTTCGGGAATAGGAAGTCAGGCAACAGGAGTTGTTTTACGATTCAAAATGCTTTTTACAATAATAACCAGGAACAGGATCACACCAAGATTAAGAATAATCAGGGGAGAGCTGGTTATATCCAGCGTCCAGGATAGGTAGAGCCCGAAAAAAGTGGCCGCAATGCCTGATAGTAATCCATACAGTATACGCCGGTCCCATCTTTTGGAAAACAGTGCCGAGATCGAGGCAGGTAAAATAAGGAAGGCAAAAACAGTGAGTATTCCTCCGATATGAATGGCTTCAATTATCACAATGCTAAAAGAAAAATAGAAAAGGAAATCCCATCTTTTAAAATGGTTAAATGGGTTTACAGCTGAGAGATAATGTTCAGACAGGGAAATGAATTTTTTATGGTATACCAGGTGGAACAATCCGATAATTAAAACAATTATGGACAGGCGGGCCAGCTGGCCCCATGTGGTCCAGAGAATGGCTCCCGTGAGCATATCATGAACATGTACCTCACCTCCTGTGCCTTTATCTAGCACAATAACAGCTGCCGTTGTTGCAAAAGCATAGGCAATGCCAATGAAGGCTTCAATCGGGACCTTGATTCGTGGATTTTTCAGGTAAGTAAAGATAAGGGCAGCTACCAGGCAAAAAATAAGTGATGCAATATATGTAATGATCTCTGATATCGGGATGGATCCATCTCCCGATTCATGTAAGTCCAGCTGGTGTTCCAGGAATAAGGCAAAAACACCGCCCAAAGCTGCTACCTGGGCCAATGCAATGTCGATAAATATGATCTCACGTTTTAAAACATGGATGCCAAAATATGAAGTTATCATTAAAAGAACTATACTGGCCAGGAGTGGCACAATGAGAAACTGCAGCATTTTATATGGATTTTTTTACCGGATTAATAATTTTTGCAAATGCCAGAATAAACACCAGCGAACCAAGCAGGACCACAATTGCAGGACCATTCGAAATGTTCAGATAATAGGATAACAGAATTCCTGCGACGGAACCGGTCATTCCAATTATCCAGCTCCAGATAATCCGGTTTTTCCAGCTTTGATTAAACAGCATAGCAGTTGCCGAAGGTGCTATTAATAATGTAAAGACAAGAAAAATTCCTCCGATCATTACAGCCTTGACAACAACAAATCCAAAGGTCAGATAGAAGATCAGATCGAGTAATTTCTCCCTGTTTTTTGAATGAGGCAAACCGTTAGCAGTGCTTGATATTTCAGCCATTTGTTTCCCCAGTATCAGGTGAATAATCCCGATACCTGCCAACATTATGGCACACTTTATGACTTTATCCCAGGTGACCCACAGGATATTCCCTGTAATAGTCTTGGTAATATAATTTGAACCGCCCGGGATCCTCTCAGCCAGTAGCAGGGCTAATGCCAGTCCCAGGCAATAGATAATTCCAATCACTGCTTCCGGAGGAATGAACAATTCCCTTTTCCTGAGAAAGGCAAAACTCCCGATAATGATCAGTGTAAACAGGTATGAGATGCCCTGCACTTCCTTAGATTCTTCAGCGAATCCAAGGAGAAGGCCTATCATGGTTCCCAGTGCTGCAATCTGTGCGATGGCAATATCGATAAAAATGATACCCCTTGACAGGATATGTGATCCAAAATAGCCCAGTATCAAAGCCAGGAGTATACAGGCCGAGATGGGAGGGGCAAGAAAAAGTAAAGTATCTGTCATGTTTCAATCATTGTATGTTGTTAATGATCTGGTCTATCCAGTAATCAACAAGCTGGAAATTGTCATTTATGCTTTCAATACCATGGACAAAGAGAGGTAGGTAGAGGGCTTTTATGCCCGTCTTATCCTCAATCATCTGCGGCGATTTTTTTTCAAAATAGCTGGCCACAAGCATGAGTTGTATGTTTTGTTCCTTAATGGTCTGTATCATGTATTGAACATGTTTGGCCGAAGGAGGTATTCCCGGTTTGGGTTCAATATATCCAATGACCTCCAGTCCGAATGTTTCTGAAAAGTAGGCCCAGTTTTTATGGTAGGCAACTACTTTCATTCCCCTGAATGGTTCTGCTTTTTTTAACCATCCTCCCAGTTTGTCGTATAATTTTTCTCCCTGGTATTCCTGTTCCAGGAACGTAAATAATGTTTTGTTTTCAAGTAAGTTGGCCAGTACCTTGCCGCCAAACAGGTCAATCAGCTCATCCCCGAACAATGCCCGGTCAACCCGGTCATTGAATTCCTCCAGGTTTGTTGTATAATAGGAAGCGTTGGCCGGATCGATTTTGATCAGCCCGGTGGTGATATTGCGGGCGATAATCTTCCAGTTTAAAGGGCCTGTAGTGATATGCGGATTCCCCATCAGGTGCACATCGCCTTCAGTACGGTCCGCCTTCTCTACTTTTTGAAGTATCTTAATCCCGTCAGAGACCGAGACAAACCCTTTCTCACCGTCCATAATTTGCTTGTTCCTGGCTTTATCGAGAATCGTGGTTGACCAGATTTCCAGGTCCATTCCTGTAGTTATCCAGATATCGGCCTGGTTCAGGATCATTGCATAACTTGGTTTTGGGGGTACAAAGTGGGGATCCTGCTCACCATGTGCAATGAACTGGATATAACCATGTTCCCTGGCTATTTCTTCAGCTATTGCAGCATAATCTGAAAAAGAACAAACGATATTTAGATTTGCGTCTGCATGCCCGCCATGATACCCGTGACTGTGCTGGTGTTGATGTTGATGTTGATGTTGCACCTGTCCGTTTATTCCTTGCAATCCCATCATTGAAATCACAATAATCAGTGCACCCGTTTTCATTCTGAATCTTCTCATTTTAGTCATTTTAGTCATTCTAGTCATTCTTTTCTAATATGCTTCATGCTTATGAGGTCCCATGGCCCATACCACCTGGATAATGATGGTTTGGTCACTGGGGATGGCACCAGTCAGATCCCGGCGACTTGTGATGTCCCTGGCATTGTACTGATATTGCAGCCGGGTAAATACAAATTCACTCTCCCAGAAATCAATGGCGAGGGTGAAATCCCACTGGTTTTGCCGTGGATCATAGGGTAACTCTGAATATCCGATGCGGCCTGACAGCCACCACCTGGCACCCAGTTTGTCTTGAAAGCTAGAGTAGAACCCATAACTTTTGTACTGGCCATCCACGTATTCCTGTATGCTGTAAAGAAACTCACTTTTCCAGTCGACGGTACGGTATTTCTCCCTCCCCACCGGTGCCCATTTATAGGTGATCCCGGCACCTCCAATGTAGGAACTAAAGGTACCTTCAGGCTGGTCATTCTGTCCTCCCGCTCCACTGATCCTGATCTCCAGGTAACTGCTGGCCGACAGGTCAAAATAGCTAAGGTATTGTCCGGTTATTATAAGGTCAGTTGCCGGGGTGGTCCTGAAACTCTGGGCATTACTGCCCATTAACATGGATACATCGAAAGAGGATGCTCCGGATAGCAAAGCTGGCAGCATGAAATTAGCAGCTACTCCCGGGCCCTTCAATCCGCCCGTACCAAACAGGTTTATCAATGCCTTGGGCCGGTCAAACTGGGGCAGGGCATGATCGTGGTAACGGTTCAGCAGTCCAAATTCAGGATAGAACAAACCTGCTTTAAGGTTCATATGCAGGGGCAGGTTTAACCACTCCAGGTATACCTCATCCACTTCAAATCCATCGGGACCGGCAGACAGGAATCCTTTTCCGCGGGTAAACGGATCCAGGGGCGCAATAAGTGACAACTGGGCTTCCCGCAAATGAAACCCGTTATTGCCGTAAAAAATGTTGTTTGGTTCAGAAATATCCTGGTTGTCTGAACTGCTTATTCCGGCAAAAAAATCCACCCCGAAACTGATGTTTGGATTCAGTCCCTGTTGCTGCCTGGCCCCGCTGAAATATTTTTTTGAAATATCAATGGTTTCCTCTTCCTGCTGGGCAGAAAGCCTGTCAGCCTTCTCCAATAATTTCTTTAATTCATCCTCATGCTCCTGCTGGATTATTTTGTTGTTCAGTTCCTTAACGACCTGTTCGAGCTCTGTAATCCTTAGTAATATACTATCATGACCTTGCTCCTGGCCGGCAATACCGGGACAAATTAATATGAAAAGAAGAAATAAAGATTTAAACAGTATGATTATTCGTACCATGTATATTCTCCTCAGTTAAGAATAAATGGTGAGAGTTATTAATATAAGGTGTATGGAAACGCACTAAAAGGCTGGAGGAGCGTGGTAATTAAACACCAGGTAATAAACCTTTACATGAATTTCTGAAAAGGTGAATACTTTTCTTTTGGGTATGCTTGTGATTAATAGTCCGATGATAAGAAAACCTGCTATAACAACATCGGTTTTATCAATTAAACTCAGGAATATCAATTGTGCTTTGGTATGCTGATGAGATTTGAACGGGGTTCCCTGGTCGGTTGCTTTGTCGTATGGATGGGCATGTGAAATTATCTGTCCATCAGAGAGATAATGATAATGAGTATTTATCAGGGCATTGGTATAGAGCCACATCACTGCAGGCAATAGCAGGATCAGCTGTGTTTCACGCAGTGTACGGGGGATTTTCATACGTGGCGCTGTTGGTAAAACAAATATACTAATTTTAGTTTACCAAATCAATAAGCAGTATTTACTTCGTCCTGGAAAAGATACCAGCCGGTTTCTTTTCGACCTTGTCTGCCCAAATATTAATATTATCGATTTTACCCGAATCATCGAACGAGCCAAAACCGACAAAGCCCGATCCAAATGTTGTATCCTGTGCCTTCATGATTGGTTTGGTCATATCATCGAAATACAATTCAATGGTACCGGAAGAAATATCCCGGACAAGTCTTACCCTGTGCCAAACCCTGTCTCCCCAATCCACCCCATCGGTGCTTTCCGGGGAGATCCTCGTACGGGGTTCATTATTGACAATAAAAATATTGTGGGCATGGTCATCCATTGCAGTCGCCATATGGGCATAGTAGAAATGGGTTGAATCCTGGAATCCGAAGAATATGCACATGTCGCGGTGACCGTATTCCCGGCCGGTCTGAAGCAGGTCGGCCTCCAGTACGAAGCTTCCGAACTGAAGGTTCGAAATAAGGCCAATGGTATGCGGGGATCGTACCGGGGGGATATACGACTCAGATTTTCCCGTAAATTCGAGTGCAAGGGTCGCCCTGCCGGTGTCTGAGATCTCCCAGATACCGGGCTGACTGAATTCAAACTCGTTGATAGCCTCAGGAGCATCAAACGATTCGGAAAAAGCCAGTTGGTATCCTTTGGGAACATAATCTGGCTGGTTGTTACAGGATACAATCAAAAGTGGCAGTGCCAGGAAATACATTAACTTTTTCATACTATAATTGGTTTAAATGATTATCGAACAGATACGTCTCACCAGGAATTGTTTCGAGGTCGACGATGTAGTCTTTGTACTTTATTCTGGCAGTGCCTCCTTTAATTGCATTCAGTTCAAGCCGGGTCAGTTCATTGTTTTCCCAGTAGATGTTTAATTCAAAATTACCCCTGGCTTTTATCCCTTTTACGGTTCCTGTTTCCCATTTATCGGGAAGGGCAGGCAGGATATTGAGGATGCCATTTTGACTCTGCAGGAGCATCTCGGCGATGCCTGCGGTACCTCCGAAGTTTCCGTCGATCTGGAAAGGCGGATGGGTATCAAACAGGTTAGGCAGGGTTGATTTACCCAGCAGGGCCATCAGATGGTTTAAGGCTTCCTCCCCATCCAGGAGGCGTGCATACATGTTAATGATCCAGGCCTTGCTCCAGCCGGTATGCCCTCCCCCGTGGGCAAGCCTTCTTTCAATGGTTTTGCGGGCGGCTTCAAAGAGTTCCGGTGTTTCCGGAGAGATCCGGGAACCTGGATGCAATGCAAGCAGATGTGACATGTGACGGTGCCCGGGTTCGGCCTCCTCGTAGTCTTCGATCCATTCCATGATAGTTCCGTCTTTCCCGATCCGTGTAGGAGGCAGTAAGGAGACAGTGGTCTCCAGCTGGCTGGCAAATTCTTGATCTGTATCCAGAATCATGGCGGCCTGGCGGCAGGCCGAAAATAGTTCCCTTATGATCTGAAGGTCCATAGTGGCAGCATAGGTTAATCTCATAGGTACTCCTGTTCTGGGATCGATGAATGAGTTTTCCGGTGAGTAGGAAGGTGAGGTAACCAGGTACCCATCGGGTGATTCAATAAGAAAATCCTGAACAAACTCAGCTGCTTCCTTCATGATTGGATATCCGATTTCCGCCAGGTAGGCCGTATCCATGGTATATTCAAAATGCCTCCATACAGACAGGCACATCCAGGACGCACCCATAGGGAACATTCCCCAGTGAACAGCATCGGCAAGTGCGGTAAACCCGAAAATATTGGTAATATGATGCATGGTCCAACCATTTGCGCCGTACATTTCTATTGCGGTTACCCTTCCCGGTTCCCTGTTCCTGTCGATGAAATGAATCAAAGCATCCACTGATTCGTGCAGGTTGCAGACTTCGGCTGGCCAGTAATTCATCTGAAGGTTGATATTTACATGGTAATCTGAGTTCCAGGGCGCACTGATATGTTCATTCCAAACCCCCTGCAGGTTAGCCGGCAGTATACCCGGCAATCGGGATGAATTCATCAATAAATATCGTCCGTACTGAAAATACAGTGCAATCAGGTGGGGATCGTACCCACCATCAATCACATTCTGCAATCGCCGGTCTGTGGGGATGGTGTCTTCAGTGAGTTTCTCCAGTTCAAATTCCATCCGGTTAAATATTGAGCTGTGTTCAGCGATATGGTCCCTCTTTATTTTCTCATATCCTTTGGCTGAGGCTTTTTCCAGTATATCATTACAGGTCTTTCGGGGATCAATATTTCTGTCCCAGTTAAGCTGACTAAAATTATAATCTGTCGCAGCCGTAAGGAAAATTGTTGCTTCCGAGGCACTATCAAGATTAAGTTGCTTGCCTTGAACCAACAGGTTCCCATCATGATCCACCATCCTTGCCTGTGCATGAAAGATCATATTCTTACCTCCCGGCCCACGCTCGGCATCGAGGGTATCGATGATCTGTCCTGAAAGGAAGAGTCGGTTACCTTCTGCATCCCAGGTGGCATCTCTTTCCCTGGTAAAATGCAGTCCGATATTCAGTCCTCCCTTCTCCGAAGATTTAAGGTGGATCACAATCACATCATCAGGGGCTGAAACAAACACTTCCCTGGTTATTTTATTGTCTCCAGTGGAATATTCAGTTTTTGCAATTCCGGTGGGCATAAAAAGCGAACGCCTGTATCCCGACAGATCCTGGTTGCCAGGATAATGAAAATGAATTTCGAGATCACCCACTGTCTGATAAGAACGAATGCGATGGGGCGTTCCTTTCATGTATTTGTCTGCCAGGTTACCTGCCTTTTCATTTTCCCCGTTAAAAAGCAGTTGCCGGATCTCATCCAGGTGGTTCAGCGATTCGGGATTATTATGATTCATCTTTACCCCTCCCCAGAGCGATTCTTCATTAAACTGGATGCGTTCAAAACCGATATGACCAAATACCATTGCACCCAGGCGGCCATTCCCTACCGGTAGGGCAACAGTCCATTCAAGGGCAGGCGAGGTATACCATAATTCCATGTGTTTGTTTATTTCCGTTGTATCTGGTTGGGTTTCCCCACAGGATGTAAAGATGCTTGCCAACAGTAAAACAGGAAAGACCTTTTTTGTGTAATTCATTTTGAAGGGTAAGTGGAATAATAATATGATAGAAAGATAATAATTTATAACTTCCGGCTGTTTGCCAAAATATCCATTTTATATAAAAAATAAGAAACAGCCATGAGAAACCTGATCTTTCTGTTAATTGTCGTGTTCATTACTTCCTGCAGTCAATATCCCCGTGTGATGATTAAAACGGAAATGGGTGATATTATTGTTGAACTGTATCCTGATAAGGCTCCGATTACCGTTGAAAATTTTCTAAAGTATGTGGATGAAGGAAGGTATAGTGAGGCTACTTTTTACCGGGTGGTTCGGGAAGACAATCAGCTCAACGACAGCATCCGGATAGCCGTGATCCAGGGTGGATTGTTCGATGATGATGCAGAAGGATTGCCACCTATTGAACACGAGACCACTGCCCGGACGGGGATATTGCACAAAGATGGAGTCATCTCAATGGCCCGGTGGCAACCCGGAACAGCGACTGATGATTTTTTTATCTGTGTTGGTGACCAGCCGGAACTCGACTACAATGGAGAAAGGAACCCTGACGCCCAGGGATTTGCAGCCTTCGGGAAAGTAGTTGAGGGGATGGAAACAGTGCTGAAGATCCACAGTATTGAAGCACCTACACAATATCTTGATCCTCAGATAAAGATTAAAGAAATCAAAAGGGTGAATTAGTGCCTTTTCGACTCACCTTCTCCGATTGCCCGGCACGCACGAGGCCACAATCTTGCCTCCGCTTAAGCTACGGCAGGCAATCACAACCCCCCTCGCGAATGCTCGCAATCGCATTCCACGCTTCACTCTTCACGCATTATACCTCATCCACCCGCAGTTTATCAAGGATCCAGAACAGGAAAAATGTACCGATAGCTGCAACAATACCTAAAATTATTCCAATTAGAATATTGTGATAAACAAAGCTTCCAATAGAGAACAGTGAGCAATAAATTACAACGCATCCTATGAATACCAGTAAGATTTGCCGAGGCATTTCCCATTTCTTTCCTTCCTCCATTATATTGATATCAATACTTTCTGATTTGGCATTTTCTAATACTTTTTTCCAGCCCGGTCCTCCCGGGTGGGTAAGCTGGTAAAATTTTTGCAGGGTTTTCTGACTTTCGGGCCGGGTTACAAAAGTGGTTACCAGCCAAACAATGGTTGTACCCAGTACGGCGATCAGAAGTTTAACGGTAAAAGCATCCAGTATGGGGGTGGTGACTGCTTCATCCGGAACTACAAATACAAGTAATACGGCAGTGACAGTGGCAAAGATCATGGCTGTTATCTCTGTCCAGGCATTGATCCGCCACCAGAACCATCGCAGTAAATAGATGGCCCCGGATCCGGCACCTGATAATAGCAATATATCAAAAGCCTGTGTCGCATTATTAAGAAAGGTGAGAGCAAATGTTCCGGCGATTACCATAAGGCCCAGGGTAGTAATCCTTCCAATGGCAACCAGTTCCTTTTCCGGGGCGTCGGGACGGACAAACCGGCGATAAAAATCATTCACAAAATAAGAGGAACCCCAGTTCAGATGAGTTCCAATTGTGGACATATAGGCAGCGATGATAGAAGCGACTACCAGACCGAGCCAGCCATGACTCAACTTGGATAACATCACAGGATAAGCAATGTCGTCTTTTAAATAGGTAGCAGTGATATTAGGAAATTCAGCCCGGATGGAATCCAGGTCAGGATAAATAATGATAGAGGCCATAGCGACAATGATCCAGGGCCAGGGCCGCAATGCATAATGAGCAAAATTGAACAGGAGCGTGGCTCCGATGGCATTTTTTTCATTTTTGGCAGATAGCATTTTTTGAGCAATATATCCTCCGCCTCCGGGTTCAGCTCCGGGATACCAAACGGCCCACCATTGTACAGCAATAGGTATAATCAGCAGGGGGATATAATAGGAAGGTTTAGTAAGTTCAGGAATGAAACTTGCTTTGCTTCCCAGTTGCTCAAGCATTCCATGAAATCCACCAATGGCCTGAACTTCAGGTTGTTTTACTGCGACGATGGCCGCCAGAATAGCTCCGAACATAGCAATGGAATACTGAAAAAAATCGGCCCAGACCACCCCCCTCAGGCCTCCCAGTCCTGCATAGATAACTACGATTACCGATGCGGATACCACCGTGATCCATGGTTTTATTCCAAACATTACGTTGCCGATCTTAATAGCAGCCAGCGAAACAGTTCCCATGATAAGGGTATTGAAAAAAATGCCAAGGTATATTGATCTGAATCCGCGCAGAAAAGAAGCAGCTTTCCCACCATAGCGGATCTCGTAAAATTCAAGGTCGGTCATTACGTTTGACCGGCGCCAGAGCCTGGCATATATAAATACCGTAACCATCCCGGTGATAAGGAACGCCCACCAGGCCCAGTTCTTCGCCACTCCATCTTCACGGACGAAACCTGTTACCAGGTTTGGAGTATCGGCTGAAAAAGTACAGGCTACCATGGAGATCCCCAGCAGCCACCATGGCATTCCCCTGCCGCCAAGAAAGAATTCTGAAGTATCTTTGCCTGCCCGTTTTGAAGCAAGGTAACCGATGAACAGGACAATTGTGAAAAATACAGCTAAAATGATCAGGTCAAAATTGCTGAGTTTCATGGAAGTTATTTTTAGTCTGGTGACATGCAATAAATGATCTATAAATATAATTTCTTTTTCTGTAATAAATATTTTATTTAAAAGTGATATGGATAGCGTTACTTTTTGTATAATTATTGTCAAAACTGTGGTAAATTTATTCCAATTAAAAAACTATTAAACAAAGAATGAGTATCCAGAATTCCGATACCAGCCTGACCACATATGCTTTATTGGATGGTGCATCAGGAGTTGATTTTGCCCTTTCGAAAGAATCCATGGAGTTGCAGAAAACCATCCTGGATAACTCAAAAAGCCTGATCGAAAGATTGGGTGCGTATGAGGATGTTATTAATCTGGAGGTGGGGGATACCGGGTTGAACCGGGCCAGGAATATTGAGCGGGAATCGGGCCTGAGACAGATCTACCTGAAATTTGAGGGTGGAAATCCAACCGGGACTCAAAAAGACAGGATTGCCTTTGCACAGTGTTTGGATGCTCTGAGAAGGGGATTTGATGCGATCACCGCCGGTACCTGTGGAAATTATGGTGTATCTATTGGACTGGCAGCGGGCATTGCAGGATTGAAATGCTATATATGCATCCCTGAAAGTTATCATACAAAAAGGTACCAGGAATTGATCAATCTGGGAGTGGATATCATTAAAATCCCAGGCGATTATGAAGCATCGGTTATGTATAGTAAAAAACTGGCTGAAGAGAAAGAATATTATGATGCCAATCCGGGTGGTAACAATACCCACCTGCAATTGGTTGCTTATTCTGAGATAGCAAATGAAATTTATGATGTCCTTAGGGATGCCCCGAGAGCAGTTGCGATCCCTGTATCAAATGGGACACTTTTAGCGGGAGTCTACAGAGGATTTGTAAATTTGTACAAACGAGGCAAGACTTCGCGTATACCATGGATTATTGCCGGTTCTTCATACAGGAAGAACCCGATCGTCTATTCCTGGAAAAAGGGACTGAAGGTTTGTGCCGACCTGGAACCTGGTGTTATTCATGAAACCAGGACTAATGAGCCATTGATCAACTGGCATTCATACGATGGAGATGAAGCGCTCAATGCTCTAAATAATTCTTCCGGTTGGGCTGAGGATATCAGCGATTCAAGATTGATCAGTATGTCAAAGTTGTTAAAAGATAAAGAAGGGTTGAGTGTCCTATCCGCATCAACTGCAGGGCTCGCTGCCTTAATAAGTAAACAACAATTGGAACCCATGGAAGGGGACCGTTACATGGCCATCATAACTGGGCGCAAATAATTGTAATGAAGATGGATGGTACAGCCATTATTTATTGTGAGGGTGCATTCAACACCCCGAACGGGAAAACGGCTCATGGACTTGTAAGATTTACCGAGCGATATGAGGTACTGTCTGTGATCGATTCGAGGTATGCCGGAAAAGTTGCTGGAGATATACTGGATGGTGTGAAAAAAGTCATCCCTGTTTATGCCAGCCTTCAGGAGGGTATGGAGATGTCAGTAAAAAATGGAATTGATCCTGATTTCATGGTTATTGGGATTGCCCCTGACGGTGGCCGGATGGATGCTTTGATGAAACAAGATATTCTACAGGCCATTGACCTGGGTTTAAATATTGATTCCGGGCTTCATGATTATCTTTCTGAAGATCATGATATCCTCAGGGGGGCAGTATTAAATAAAGTCCATATCCGTGATATAAGGAAGCCGCCTCCAAAAAACCAGTTGCATTTTTTTTCAGGAAAAATTGAGGAAGTGGATTGTTTAAAACTGGCTATCCTGGGAACAGATTCTGCTATTGGGAAAAGAACAACTGCCTGGTTGCTCGTACATGCCCTTAGAGATATTGGGATCAGTACTGAAATGATCGGGACAGGACAAACGGCATGGATGCAGGGTGTTAAGTATGGGATCGTCATGGATTCACTGGTGAATGATTTTGTTTCAGGAGAGATTGAGCATGCTGTTTATAACGCCTGGATCAATGAAAAACCTGAAATCATCATCATTGAAGGCCAGGGAAGCCTGCTGAATCCGGCTTATCCCGGTGGGTTTGAAATTATGGCGGCTGCTCGTTCCGATGGAGTAATTCTTCAGCATGCACCCAGAAGGCTGGAATACGATGGTTTTCCTGGCTACCTGATTGAACCCATAGACCATCAGATAAAGGCTATAGAGATTATATCAGGTAAAAAGGTAGTGGCTGTTACCATCAATCATGAGAACATGGAAAGGGAAGAACTTGATAAAGAAAAGGCAAATATCTCCGGAAAAACAGGTTTGCCCTCCTATGACCTGCTCTGGGAGAATGCCCGTGATTTGGCAGTATTAATAACAAATCAAATTTTAAGCATAAAGCATTGAAAAGGAAAATAATAAAGAACTATGAATCACTACCGCCCAATCTGTTGGAGCTGGTAAGGGAAAAATACCCCGATGGATTTTCATCATCACTCATTTCATTCTTTGGTCCCGATGGTAAACTGGTTAGTGGTTTTTTACTAGAAACGGAAGAGATTATTTCTATGGTAAGGGTTAACATAGAAAAATCTGAAAAAAAAGAAGACGAAGAAGATATAGGTGATCTTGAAAAAAGAGATGAGGAGGATGAAGACAATTATATTATCGAGGAGGATCAGGTCGATGATATCGATGAATAAATAAAAAGAACCTTCAGCCCGGGTATTGCTGTTGTTTATAAATCATGCTAATAAAATATCCATGGATCCGGTCATCCTCACAGAGGCCCTTTTAACAAACCCGTTATTGAAATTCCATTCCCATAATGTACCTTAGTGTTTAAAATCAACAGGAATCAGCGGTTGAAAAATTAAATTAACATGCCACGTTTATTAAAATTTAGAACTGCATCAAAAGGGGAAGCCCCTGGTTCATTGATACTTATCGGTGAACAGAAGATTGATAAAGTCAGGATCAGGGTAATGAGCTATGACAAGGAAAAACTGGATGAGGCAGAATGTGAGACACTGGAAGAAGCATTTAGTTTTATCGATGCCGGAAAAATGACCTGGATCAATATTGATGGCTTGCATGATCCTGAGATTATTAGCACGATAGGTTCCCGCTTCGATGTTCCGTTATTGTTGCTTGAAGATATCATGAACACCGACCACCGGCCAAAATATGATGAATACGGTGGTCACTTTTATATCACTGTCAAACTCCTGATTTATGATGATAAACATTTGCGAATTGAATCCGATCAATTGAGTATACTGGCAGGCAACCATTATGTAATAACCTTCCAGGAAAAAGTAGGAACCCATTTTAAATCCCTCCGCGGCAGGATAAGGCAAGCCAAGGTCAGAATCAGGAGTATAGATCCGGATTATCTTGTATATGCCCTTCTTGATTGTGTGATTGATGCTTACATAGATATCCTGGGCAAACTTGGTGATGAAATCGAATTAAATGAAGAGGAAGTACTAAAGAATCCATCACGAAAAATAGCAGAGGATATATATCGTCACAGGACTGAGATGAATTTTCTGAGAAAGACAATCCGGCCGATAAAGGAGATTATTTATGCTATTCATAAATCTGAATCACCCCTGATTCAGCAGAGGACCCTTACATTTTATAATGACCTGAATGACCATGTGAAGACAGCAATCGATGCCATTGAATCTTACCTGGCGGTGATCATGGACCAGTATAATATGTACAATACAAGCATATCCAACCGGGCAAATGACATTATGAAAGTGCTTACCGTATTTGCTGCTATATTTATTCCGCTTACCTTCCTTGCAGGAATTTACGGGATGAACTTCGACGTGATACCTGAATTGAAATGGCGATATGGTTATTTGTATTTCTGGGTAATGGTATTATTGCTCGGCGGCGGGTTGTTAATATACTTTAGAAGAAAAAAGTGGCTTTGACAATAAATAAGTACGAAATTATGTAGTCAAATATTAATTCCATGGTAAAATCAAAAAAGTTACTCGTTGCAACAGCTTTCCAGAAAGAATCAGAGGCTGCCCTTTCCTCTGCCATCCGTCTGGCAGAAAAGATCAATGCCGATATTGTCCTGGTTCATGTCATTGAGCAATTAAGTCTTATTGCAGAAAATTTCATGACAAAAGACCTGAATAAAAACATAATGGATTTTGCTGAGCAAAAAATAGTTTCTTTTGCAAACAAGGTACTTGGCAAGCATAAGGTTAAAATTATTCCACTAGTCAAAAAAGGAAAGGTTTATTCCATCATTGCGCAGCTGGCAAAGGAACATGATGCAGAGTTTATTTTCATGGGTAGATCAGAAAAGCATGATATTGTGCGGAATATTTTCGGGACAAATACACATCATATTATAGGAGAGTCGCAGGTGCCTGTAATCACTGCAAAATCTCTGGGCGATGTTACCGGCTTTAATCATATCCTGTTGCCTCTTGATTTAACAAAAAGCACACAGGAAAAAATATCAGAAGCAGTCCATGTGGCAAAACTTTTCAATGCCCGTATTACCCTGATGACCGTTCTTGAAAAAAACTGGGTTAGCCAGGAGATAAAATTTTCTTCTAAACTCCGGTCTATCCAGGAGATGCTCATCAACCTTGGAATAAAATGTGACTACAAAACCATAGAAAAGAAGGGGAAGAAAGTCTCTGACCTGATTATTCAGGAAGGTAAAAAATGTAAAGCCGATTTAATCGTCGTTATGACCCAGGAAGAAGCAGAACTTCGTGATTTCTTAATAGGTACAACTGCCCTGGCTGTGATCCGGAAATCAGACTTGCCTGTATTAAGTATTATCCCAGGCGCTGAATCAATCGAAATGCTGCCGGAATCGGTTCTGGAAACCGTGGTTGATCCAATAGATTTCTTCTAATCAAATCTTTAATTATCCGATTATTACCTCCCGCGACCGGGACATCTGTGCAATAAATCTCATTTTAACATGTGACCTGTGTCTTTTTCTCAGTTACTTAAACTACACTACTGCTTATCAGGATAGTTTGATGCCCTATCAAATGTATAGTACTGGTAGACAAATTTATTTGGCTTATAATCATTTAATTATTTAAATTGCTAATATTAATATCCACGGTTACTGAAAAGTATTTAAGGGTTATGGTATTTCTTCTGGATATTACCTTTCACAAACATATTCACAATGGAATCATTAATCAGGTTTTTCAGCGCCCAATTTAGGATTGGGATTATAATTTGCATGTTTTTTATCCCGTTTGCTGGCAACGCCCAGTTATCTGGAATATACACAATAGATCCTTCCGGAGCCCCATTTGATCCGGGCGGACTCCCATTCCCAAATTTTGCATCCTTTACAGAAGCTGTGGATTCACTAAATGCACAGGGTGTGACCGGTCCGGTTGTGATCAATGTGGCAGATGGCATATACACTGAGAGGATACAGATAAACCAGATTGCTGGGGCCAGTGCGGTAAACACGGTCACTTTCCAGTCGCAATCAATGGATTCTACGAAAGTAACCCTTAAATATCAAAATACCAGCGATGTCAATAACTGGGTGCTGAGATTGAATGGAACAGATTATATAATACTTCGTAAACTGAGGTTGCAGGCTACCGGAAATTGGTACACCCTAATAATCAATATTAATGGAAACGCAAATAATAATATAATTGAAAACTGCCAGTTTTTTGGTGCACCCGGTGGCTATGCCATGGCTTCAATAATATGGTCAGGTAATGACCAGTTTGAAAATCTTACTATCCGGAATAATTATTTCTTAAGCGGAAATTATGGGGTATATCTAGACGGTGATGATAAGTTTACGATGTCCACCGGAACGCATATCCATGATAACGTATTTGTTGACCAGACTGACTGTGGGATAAAATTACAATTTCATGATGCGCCTGTAATAGAGAATAATTCATTTGAATCAAGTGCCAGTTCAACACAAGGAATTGTATTGGACAATTGTTATAATGAATTTGAAATCCGGTATAACACGGTCAATTGCACCAGTGGTAGTGAAGGAGGGATAGGCCTGGACTGGTGTTTTGGAAATGCATTACAGAAAGGCCTGGTAACAAATAATTTTATTTCAATTGGAGGAATTAACTCTAACTCCAAAGGGATAAACGTAAATGGCAGTACACATCAGAATATATTTCATAACACTGTTAATATAACCAATACGCACACAGGAACAAATACAGGTGCTTTTTATCTCAGGGATGTGAGCGGAACCTGGCTAAGCTCAGATATTGATGTAAGGAATAACATATTTTCAAATACCGGTGGTGGTTATGCTATAACTGTAGAAAATGTATCAGCGTTCCAAAATCTGGACTATAATAATTACTATGCTACGGGCGCTAATCTGGCTGTATGGGATGGTGCCCGGGAAGATCTACAAGCCCTGCAAGCCATTAATGGAAAGGATGCAAATTCGGTATCCGTTAATCCCAGGTTTCACTCTCCTCCAACCGACCTGCATACCTCCACTTACTGGCTCGATGGAATTGGAGATGCCACAACAGGAATTACAACCGATATTGATGGAGAAGCCCGTTCATCTCCCCCGGATATTGGGGCCGATGAATTTACTCCGATACTTCCCTTGTCAGCTGGCACCTACGAAATAGGCGGAGATTCACCTGATTATCTTACCATTAAGGAGGCCATTGATGATCTACAAATCAAGGGGATATTGGGACCGGTCACTTTTGAGATCCGGAA
>CAYZEZ010000022.1:0-3553 GCA_964477295.1 uncultured Bacteroides sp.
CAATAATCATCAGAATATCCTCAATTCCCGATTCGACAGCTTCTTCGACAACATATTGTATTGTTGGCTTGTCTACGATGGGTAACATCTCCTTGGGCTGGGATTTGGTAGCCGGAAGAAACCGGGTGCCAAATCCCGCTGCAGGAATAACGGCTTTTGTTATCATTAACTTTTTATTTAACCCTGAATTATCCTTGGTTTAATTATTGTAATCTTATGCTTCTGTAACTTGTTTTTAAGAGAATTGAACATGGCTTCATCTTTAAATGTGCCAACGATGGCACCTCCTGATCCGGAAAACTTAGCACTGGCTCCTGCACTTCTTGCCAGCTCTACCATTTGAAGGTTTGTACTGCTTATGTTCATGACAGCTTTACGTACATCAAAATTCTTATTTATCAATTGACTCAATTCTTCCAGGTCATCTGATTTGAGGGCCTTGTATCCCAGATCTGTTAAGCGGATCCATTCCTTTATTGCCTGATGGACCTTTTCATCACCAAAATGATATCGCTCCCTGAAATCATTATGAACCACTTCAGAACCCTCAGACAAATCTGTCCTGAAAGCAATATATAAGTGATCGAAAAGCTGACTGCTGAACTTCTGGTACTTACCATATCCGTTTTTATCCATCAGCTCTCTATTAAAATCCATGTATACCGGCGATTCATAAGCCTGTACCACCCGGTCCTGCAATCCAGCTGAAATATGCAGCTCATCTGACTCCACCGACAATACAAGGTTGGCCATGGCCGGTTTCAGAATATTAATGCCATAGAAACTTTTCAGGGCTTTAATGCATGCAGTAATTATCGCACTGGAACCGGCAAGTCCCAGCCGGTATGGAATATTTGAGCTATATCGTATGGTAAAATTTCGCTCATCCAGATCTATCCCGTTTTCAGAGGCATAATCATAAAAGGCTTTCACAGCAGCCTTAAGCAGCCTTATACCACCATAATAACCATACAATTTTACGTCTTCCGCAAGATCCCTGATGCTGTTGAAAACATTCGAATCATATTCTGCAGGTAATATTTCCAGTTCAGGCGTTTCGTAAAGGATTACTTCAGCATTAAAATTTGAAAATGGAAAGGCAATTGTTTTACCGAAATATCCATCTGACGGATTTCCAAGCAGGGCCGCTCGGGGATATGATTTTGTCTTGATTATCAATATCTTAAAATTATTCTATTGATTATTTTAACTAACTCTGCCCGCCCCGGGTGCTCCCCTGTCATTCGGGGTACGTGGCGGGAACGCACTCGCAGGATTCAAATTTAAGATTAATTATGGCTTGTGAAAAATTTTTGAAGTCGACCATCCGAACTTTCCAAAAAAATAGGATAATGAAACGGAGATGACACCCAGCCCATACTTCATACTGCGCCTGAAATTGATGGATGAGGCTTCTTCAAAATATTTTGTCGGACAGGTGATCTCTGCAATCTCATACCCGGCCCAGAATATCTGCGCAAGCATTTGATTATCGAAAACAAAATCGTCGGAATTCAATTCAAATTTTATTTTCTCCAGTACCTCCTTTGAAAATGCCCTGTAACCGGTATGATACTCCGACAATTTCTGGTTCATTAACAGGTTCTGTATCAGTGTTAGAATCCTGTTGGCCAGATACTTATAATAAGGCATCCCTCCCTTCAGGGCCCCTTTTCCCAGGATCCTGGAACCCAGCACAACAGGATAAAGATCATTCGCTATCAGGTAGCACATGGAGGGGATCAGGGTGGGTGTATACTGATAGTCGGGATGAAGCATTACCACAATATCTGCATTAAGTTCAAGTGCTTTCCTGTAACATGATTTCTGGTTTCCACCATACCCTTTGTTCTCCTCATGTTCAATAACATATTCAATTCCCAGTTTTCTGGCGAGCTCTACAGTGCGGTCACTACTCTTGTCATCTACCAGGATTACATGATCGACGATACCAAACGGGATCTCCCGATAAGTAGACTCGAGGGTCTTTTCTGCATTATATGCAGGCAAAACAACTGCTACAACCTTACTATTTATCATTACCTGATTAATTAGGACCGGGCCTTTCAGAAACAGGATCCCTTTTAAGAAAGACAAAACCATTCTTTTCCCTGAAAAGGTAAAGTTCGGGAAATTTTTCCCGGAATTTTGGAACAGATCTGTTTCTCAGAATAAAATAAGCCGGTTTATCAATGTTACCTGTCAGAAGCCAGTCTTTGTTTTCTGCTTCAGGATTGTCAGGTATTTGTTTATTAGTATAGAAATAATGCGCATAACTCTTCATTCCCAGGGTCTCAACATAACAATCCTCAGACTGCCTTTCCTGGCAAAATTCTATAAGGGCCCCCTGTGTATATCCTTCAATTTTTGGAGCTATTATCAGAATGGTCATCAAAGCATATACTGTTGTATTAATGAACAGCAGGTAATACCCGGCCTTCCTTTTCCTTGCAAACAGGGCCAGGGTAAGGATTATTCCTAAAATAAAAATAATTCCTATTGCCGCTTCCGCACCCGACCAGTTAACCGATGCCTTTAATTGGCCAACTGCAAACTCATCCTTTATCCATCCTTTTTGAATTAATGATTGTTTATTTATCAGGAAGAAGGGAAGGGCTATACTGAAGAGCGCATATACAATCGCAATGACTGCATACACATAGTGGGTCCAGCGGTAAAACCTGATCTTATCCTGGATGATCCGGCTAACCACACCGGCACCCAGGAAGGTAAGCGGGAAATAACAGAGCGAAGAATAGTGTACAATTTTTGTCCTGACAACAGAAAAGATAACAAGTACTACAAAAAACAGTACTATCATCCAGAGTTTAAATCTTTTCTGGAAAGGATCATCATAATAACTGATCCTGAATCCCAGTAAGGCAAAAACAGAGGCAGGAAAAACCCCGAGCAGCATTACCACTACATGATAGCCGAAAAATCCGCCATGTCCTGCATCCTGGGTTTTAAATAACCTGATCTGGTAAGTTATAAAATCAGAAATGATATCGGAATTCCCATTCAGTATCTGTAACAGGAACCAAAAACCTCCGACCAGAGATAATATCACGATAAATACTAAAATCTCGAGTGCATTTATCTGCAGCCGGAATTTCTTTAATATCCAATATCCAAGAACGGTTACCCCAAATAATAATACAGCCACGGGCCCTTTGGTCAAAACAGCCAGTCCAAGCAGGGAAGCCGATAAAACCAGCCTGCCCCATCGATTAACCGATCTCCCTGATTCAAGAAAGAAAATGAATTGCAGGAGTCCGAGAAAAATAAACAGATTAAACCAGGGATCAATGATCCCGGATTTGAAATAGAAAAAGGGTAATAATGATCCGGTATAAACGAGTACCCATAGCAAACCGAAAGTTTTGTCATAAATCCGCCTGCCTGTCCTGTACAGGACCAGTAACGATACAATACCGCATATTGCATTTGGAAACCTCGCAGCAAACTCATTGATGCCAAATATTTTCATGGAGGCTACCTGCATCCAGAAAAACAGGGGTGGTTTTTCCCAGAATGGTTCAAAATTGATCCT
>CAYZEZ010000022.1:3653-26834 GCA_964477295.1 uncultured Bacteroides sp.
CCTGCATCCAGAAAAACAGGGGTGGTTTTTCCCAGAATGGTTCAAAATTGATCCTAACTGTAAGATAATCCCTGGTGAGGATCATCTCCCGGGCCGATTCAGCAAAATTTATCTCATCCCAATCAAACAGATGAAGCCCCCCAAGGAATGGAACAAACAGCAATGCACTGATAGTGATAATGATTAGTTCAGGAATAAATGGTCTTTTTAAAAATCCTGTCATATGGCTATTGCACAAGTGTTATAATTGATTGGTCCGGCCACTTTCTATTCAATCCGTGAAAATACCAATAAAAAATTAATGCTGCTAAAAATCCCAGTGCTGAACCGGTCAGAATATCTGCCAGGAAATGCTGAGAGATATAAACCCGTGAATAAGCTACGCCACAGGCAAGGATGAGAAGCAATAACCCAATCCACTTTTTTCTGATAATCAGTGCAAAAGTGATCATCAGTGCAAACGCAGAGGCTGAATGTCCTGAAGGAAAACTATGGTGTTGATGTAGATCTACGCCCGGAACCAGGTATAATTCCGCGATATCTTTAAAGAATAATGCGGGCCTTGGGGAATCCGGAAGGATAAACCTCTTGATGACCTGTGCCAGGATGCCGGACGACAGGTATGAAGCCATGACCATCAGTGCGTACCTGAACCTGATAAACAGCAGAATAACCAGAACTGCAATGCTGAACCAGCCATCTCCAAGAAAAGTCAGGTATTTGAAGGTAAAATCGCAGAATTTGCTATGGAACTGGTTCAGGAACAGATGAATATCACCTTTGGGATTAACAATACAGATCATAATCCCGGTGGCCAGCAGGATGAAATAGATCGTGATAAAAGCTCTGTTATCTCTGATAATTTTAACCATCTCCTGTCTTCATAATTCATCATTCGATATTCTAGTAAGCGTCTTTCTTTCCTTTATCAATCGCCGGCAATCCCTCCTCCATCCACTCCGGCGCCGGAGCACCTTTCAGATAATGATCGAAGAATTGCATCATCCGGATGCTCAGGTCAACCCGGTTTGGCCACCTGGTAAGGTTGTGATCTTCGTTATTGTATTCAAGCAGCCAGGAAGGCTTGTCAAGACGCCGCAGGGCGACAAAAAATTCAATTCCCTGGTACCATGGTACCGCTCCATCCTTATCATTATGCATGATCAACACGGGAGTTTCAATTTTTGGAACATGAAACAGGGGGGAATTCTCGAGATACAGGAAGGTCTTATCCCAGAGGGTCCCTCCTATCCTGCTCTGGCTTTCTTCATACTGGAACATCCTGCTTTTACCTGAACCACACCTGATACCGCCATAGGCACTGGTCATGTTCGAAACAGGAGCCCCGGCCATGGCAGCAGCATACAGGTTTGTTTCAGTTACTAAATAGGCCACCTGGTAACCGCCCCAGCTCTGCCCCTGGATACCCATATGATCTTTATCAATGAATTCAAATTCGTTTACCATGGCCATCGTACCGCTTACTACAGCATTGTAACAACTCTGGCCGGGATAACCTGTTTTATAATTAATATCCGGGACAAATACAACATAACCATTGCTCACGCAGTATGGAATGTTTATCGTAGACCTGCTGGGTGAAGGCATCCTGTAGTAGTAAAGCCCTGAAGAGCTCTTCTCATAGAAATATACCAGCATGGGATATTTTTTACCTGGATCCAGGTTCTCAGGAGTATACAGGATCCCATCCAGTATTTCGTTGTCAAAAGAGGTCCAGTTCACCAAACGGGCATCACCCCAGAGGTATTGCGACATTTCCGGGACTGCCCTGGATATCCGGGTGCTTGATTCAAATTTATCATCCGTTACGTACAGATCAGGATAGATATTAAATGATCCTTTACTATAAATGAATCGATTGGCATATCGGGCTTTGCTTAAACTACCCAGACTAAATTCACCAAACTGCAGGACTTCCGGGTCCATGCTGATAATGGCACTGGTGCTGTAATAACCGCCTTCCTTTGTTTTTTCACTCCTGGCTGAAAGATACATTGGTTCTTTCGCAGATATGTAGTTGATATCATAATTCGTCCTCATGTATCTGAACTGGATCTTATTTTCCCTGCCAGATCCATTGGTCAGGTTAATGGGAACATTCTTGCCTGTGACATCAATTTTCCAGATATCAAACCTGTCATAGATGTATGCATAGCGGTCATCCTCAGATCCTCCTGCATAGCCATAGGGACCGGGTGAAAATGGCATGTCAAAGATTTCATTGTAAAAGTTTACAGGAATATCACAGGTTAAGCAGGTAAGGCCTCCCCCTTCAATATCATGAGCATACCAGTTGCTGTCGAGGATTTCATACCATATCAGGTATTTTGTATTGGGGGATAATGTAATGGTATATGATTTTTTATTAACCACCATTTCCCTTTCACCTGTTTCAATGTTTATGATATAGCCATCATGGTATCCGACCGCCTCCCATGAGGATAATTTTTCATAAGGCTTGCGGTCAATGCCCAGTGCCCATTTCCCGCTGCCCTTGAATCCCGTCCTGATGTTTCTTATCTCCTCATCAGCCAGCTGAACCATTTTTGAACTGCCAACGTGGTAAACAGCCTGGTACGTCCTTTTTTTCTCATTTTTCAACTCAACCTTTTGCTGGGGCTGCAGCAGGGGATCTTTCCAGTTCCACACATCCACACTATATTTCTCCTCAGCCAGCAGGGTATCCTCAGGCTCTTTCACAATCTTTGGCGCAGTGCCAAAAAAGAGCCTCGAACCATTAGCGGAAAACCAGGCTTTATAGTGTTTGCTGATACCCCATTCAGAAGGCATGCCATCCGACAACGTATCGATGATCTTTTCAGCCTTCTCCTTCGCTGCATTAAAAAGATAAAGGTCAAATCCCACCTCTTTTGCAGTATCAGGGTGGAACAGGCAGGCCAATTGTTTTCCTGCTTCGTCAAGGGTTAAATCCGGGACTTTCCCGGCACCCTCAAAAATGGTAACATATTTCTGATCCTGGGTTGGGAAAAAAGTAACTGTACTCACAGGAATGGTATCGTTGCTTTCCTGGACAAATCCAAATGCTGTACCCTGCCTGGCCACCTGGTATTCCGTAACGTTATCAAAAGTAATCGACACCTGTGATAACGGATTCATCACTACGAGTTCAGCTCCCCTTTCTTTCCCTTTCTTTTCTGTATCCAGTGTGTCGGCAGCCCCTTCCTCCCTCTTTGTGGTATCTTCCTTCTCATGATATTGAAATGCCATCCATTGTGATCCATCTCCCGGCACCTTGTAAGACTGAACATCCTGGAAGGTAAGTATTTCCCCGGTATCAAGTATCCGGATCGCCAGGGAATCTTTCGGCTTATCTGCCTTTTTCAGCTTATCTTTTTTTGCTTTCCTCTCTACCTGAAACGGCACCTTAACCTTGCATACGAGAAAATCCGATCCGGATGAAAAGGTTGCTCCATATCCTCGCGAAACAGAATCAAGCGAATTATCTTCAAGGTTAACCAGGTAAAGCCAGCCATCTCCCTTCTCGGGATTGATCTCATAGGTGGCCCACCTGCCGTCATTTGAGATCCGGGGATTCCTGATCGATTTCCATCCTTCATATACGGAATGATCGAGAGGTATCTTTTTCGCTTGTGCATAATTACCCGGTTGAAGGATGAATAAGGCGGCGATAGATAACAATATTATTTTTAAGAATTTCATAGTGGTGGTAATTTGTTTAATTCATGATCTAAAGATAATAAAAGAAATCAGTGATCGTGGATCACCGATCACTGATAACCATTCACCGATATTAATAGTTTTTACTACTTTTGAGGCTCTCATAAACATTCAATAAACATCCCATGAGTATATCCCTGGCTAAAGAAGAATTTCTTAAAAAATATGGCGCTCCTGCATCTCCGCCACATGTCTATTTTGCACCGGGAAGGGTAAACCTGATTGGTGAGCACACCGACTATAATGGTGGCTATGTATTCCCCTGTGCTCTGGATTTCGGGACCTATCTCGTCATTGCCCCCAACAGTACTGACAGGATCAACCTGGCAACAGCTAATTTCGATTTTTCCGGTAGTGTTACTATCAACAAAATGGAAAACCTGGGTAAAAGCTGGACTAATTACCCGATGGGCGTAATGGATCAGTTCCTGAAACGGGGATTTGAACTAAGAGGTCTCGATATGATGTTCTCGGGAACAGTCCCGTATGGAGCAGGATTATCATCTTCCGCAAGTATTGAAATGGTCACAGCCGTTGCCTTGAATGAAATGCTGGATTTCAAACTCGACATGATCGACCTCATCAAGCTTTCGCAAAAAGCCGAAAATGAGTTTGTCGGTGTTAATTGCGGGATCATGGACCAATTTGCTTCAGGCATGGGAAAAAAGAACAATGCTGTTTTCATTAATTGTGCCACCCTGGAATACCAGAACATTCCAATGGAGGTTGGAGATAATAAAATCGTCATCTCTAACACGAATAAAAGGCGTGGCCTGTCCGGATCAAAATACAATGAACGCAGGTCACAGTGTGAGCTTGCTGTTGACCTCATCTCAGAAGCAAAAAAGATCGGTTTTCTCGGCGAGCTGAGCATAGATGAATTCAACCGGTTAAACCACCTCATAAAAGAAGATGTAATCCTGAGAAGGGCCCGCCATGTGATCTCTGAGAACAATCGCGTACTCGAAGCCATCCAGGCTTTGCATAAAAATAACCTTGTCCGTTTTGGCCAGCTCATGAATGAATCACACGATTCATTGCGTAACGATTATGAGGTAACAGGGATCGAACTCGATACCCTGGTTGATGAAGCACGCAAAGTGCCAGGAGTTCTGGGATCGAGGATGACCGGTGCTGGATTTGGCGGTTGTACCGTAAGCCTTGTTAACAGGGATTCACTGGATAACTTCATCCAGGAAGTCGGCATGGCCTATAAATCCAAAACAGGCATCAAACCCGATTTTTATATAGCCGCTATCGGTGACGGAGCAAGGAGACTGGAATAATTGACATTGGCTTTGGCCAACGGATTACTAAGTCGGACAAATGGATCATCGTGAGCGGATCTCTCTTTTCATGAAGGATAAATAAGAAAAAACGAAACATAACACTGTTATCGATATGAGTCCTGTCACCTGCGGCCAGACGAGTAAAATGCTCTGACCCAGAGGCAGCGGTGCGGGAATTGTTCCATAAACCTGCTCCATGGTCAACGGACCGAGACTGCGCACGGATGGCAACAGTAAGGTACTCGTGGCTTCGCTGAACAGTTGGTTGGGCATTATTCGTAATAAGCTTATTTCCAGTGCCTTAGGACTCAATGCTTTAATAGCAACAGATACATTGGATGATGTAATGGCGCTGACGATAAGGTTAACGATTATATTGTAGAATACAGTACAGAAGAGCCATACGGCTATACCTGACATTGCGGATGTTGCCGGTTGCCGGAAACGTACCGAAAACAGGATGGCTAAACCCAACCAGAATCCGACATATATGATGCTCAGAAGGATGAAGAAGATAATTCGTAAAAACTCTTCAGGAGTTGGAGGGATGCCTATCGAAACAAGCCCCGTGCCTATTACCAGGAAACCAAGTACGAAAAACAAAATACTTATTACAATAATAGCCGCTGTAAATTTTGCATTGATAATGTAATCGCGGTGAATGGGCTGGGCAAGAATGAAGGCCAGGGTACCCCTGTTTTGCTCTGAATTTACCGCATCAAATCCCAGGCTGATGCCAAGCAACGGGCCTAAAAAACCAATGAAGACAAAAAATGACGGAAGGTTTCCATCTGAAACAGTAAACAATTTCAGGAACAGGAATGCGCCGTCATGGTCCTCCTTAATCGCATTGCTGATATTGTTTAGAGCTGTGTACATCGATCCAAGGCAGGTTAAAGCGATAATGGCAATCAGGATAATAAATCGCCAGCTCCTGACATGGTCGGCAATTTCTTTCTGAACCATCACCCAAAACGGGTGAACAATCCGATCATTACTTTTCAACCAGTCTTTTGTCCTGAACCGCTTGAAAAACCTGACCACCCTTCCCGGGACAGTTTCATTCACGATTTGAGTGTTTTTCGCAGTTTCATTCATTTTTATTCCCTCCTTCAAAGTAGCGATAATAAATATCATCCAGCCCGTATGCATTCTTATTCAGGTAGGTTAACTCCCTGCCTGAAGACACTATAGCCCTTGCTATATCTGCCGTCAAATCCTCCGAACATTCAATCGAGTAATGGTTTTTGTTCCTCTGGATTGACTTGATCCCATCCATGGGACTGAGTAATTCTTTGATCCAGTCACTGTTTTGCGATGTATCGCTGCTTACCTCTGAAGCAGTTTGCAATGTTTTGATTCCCGCCTCAATGATGAATGGACTGTGGCTGAGAAGATTCTGTGAAAGCGACTCGATATTCCCTTCTGCCAGGAGTGTTCCGTTGACGAACAAACCCACACGGTCACAGACTTCCTGAACCTGGTGCAGATGGTGCGATGAGAGCAGCACGGTCAATCCATCCTCCCTGCTCAGGGTAACAATAAGGTCCAGGAATTCGCGCACCCCGGTAGGATCAATACCCAGGGTAGGTTCATCGAGAATGATAATTCCCGGGTCTTTGATCATGACCTCGGCAAGACCAAGGCGTTGCCGCATCCCGCGTGAATATTTCCCTGCCCTCTTCCCTGCATCATTGCCCAGCCCAACCCTGCTTATCATTTGCTCAGCTTTCTCAGATGCCAGATTTCCCGGGATCCGGTTTAACCTGGCGATGTAGATGAGATTCTCCAGGCCGGTCATATCATCATAGAATCCTATTTCCTCCGGCAAATAACCTACAAACCTTTTCACCTTTACCGGATCACGGGTAGGATTTATTCCGTTAACAATAACCGATCCGGCATCAGGATCTGTTAATCCAAGGGTCATAAGAATAACGGTGGATTTACCGGCTCCGTTTGGCCCGAGAAGCCCAAAGATCTCTCCCTTACGTATAGAAAGGTTGAGATTGTCAACAGCCTTAAATGATCCATACGTCTTCGTCAGATCCCTGATCTCGATAATATTTCCGTCCATTGCTTACCTCCTTCCGTACTTTCGGAATAAGTAAAAAATGCTTCCGATGGCAGCAACAATGATGAGTATTCCAATCCATCCCCAGATCATGGGCGTTTTAACGGCAATTCTGAAAGAGGCCTTGGAGGAAACTTCCGGTGTCTTGGCGGTAATGTTTGTAGCATAATCACCCGTGATGGCTTTTTTATCCACTTTGATGGTTGCCAGAACGGTTGCATCCTTGCCGGCTTCAAGTTTGTCTATTTTCCGTGGATCGAAAGAAACCACCCAGTTAATAGGGGTAGATGAGCTGAGATCAATGTTCTGGAGTTCCGCGGAACCGGTATTCCTGATGAGCAGTTTGATTTTCTTTTCATCGCCGGCCGTGACATGCGTACTTAACAAGCCGGTGGGTGTGGTAAGTTCCATTTCATAACTCCCGGTTATTACGACCTCCAGGTCCAGCTTTGCCGAAGTAGAGCTGGTAACTGCCATTATTGGGACCGTATAGGATCCTGCCTGAAGGTTATCCGGAGGATCCACATCGATATTAAAATTAGCAGTCCCGTTGGCTTCAATTTCGACAGAGGTGGCCTGCTTATAGTTAGGCTTGAAGATCACATTCCAGCCGCGTGGGACATCAGCCCTCAATGAATACAGCTGTTTTTCCCCTGTCCTGTTCTTTAATTCAGCATTGAATGTGAAATTGGACCTGGCATGCCCTTCCATATTCGCCTGCTTAGAGGTAAATTCGGTTTTAAATGTACCTTGCTCCGACACACGAACAATCAAAGGCAGTACCCCGGAATTACCTGCTAATATTTTGAACCGGTAATTGCCTTTGTTCACTTTGAGGGGAACCTCAACGTTTAGAGAAATTGTTCTTTTATCATGCGGAAGGACAGAAAGTTGTCCGATATAATATTTACCGGATTTAAGGATATAATTCCATTGACCTGGTAAACCCGACAGGGTCAGACTGACGGTTGAAATTTCACTGCCGGAATTAATCACATCAATGGAATAGTTGATGGATTCTCCTGGTGAAACTGTAACCATCGTATAAGGAGTATACAACTTAACACTGTCAGTTCCGGTTTCGGCGTGGCAGTATAAAGATAAAATGCCTGCGAACAGGCATAAAGCAAATCTGTAAATCTTCGTACTTGTTAACATAAAAAAAATCCTCCAATATTTTTAAATGTATTTCAATACGAGGTGCAAATTTATATTGAGCATCGGAATTATAAAACAGGTTTGGAGACCAGGAATTTCCAAATGTCCTGTTTATTTACACAAGTTACTTAAATCCAATCACTTATAAGTATTCTTAAAAAATCTTAAAAAAATTTAAAAGTGTTTAAATAGTGCAGAGGCAAATCACTTTTCCTGGTTCAATTCATCATTGCTTAAAAGAAAATCCCTATTGTGGATTTATCGGGAAGGGTTGACGGTGATCAGGAAGGATTGGTTCCCTGAGACAGCGGCGCCCACAAGTTCAGCAAGCCAAACGAGACTTATTTATGCCTTGTGCTAATGAGGAAATTAAATATTTTTAAATCTGAGATGATTTTGAAAACCTGCCAAAATAACCAGTCCTTCAAAAATGGCATTTATATAATTTGTTAATTTTACAATCAAAATCTTAAAGAAAGAATGTGCCCATTCAGATTCATTCTTTTTTTTGTTTGTTGCTTCAGAAGTGATTTTTACCGGGTGTAATTTTGCTATTCTTCGCATAAAACCTGTCTGAGTTGGAAGATGAAATGGCTCAAATTTCATAGGCTGCATAGCTGGAAAATCAGGCACCGGGCCAAAGAATTGATCCGCTACCTGAGAATGTCAAATGCCAGTTATTTTCTGGTATTTTCAATATTGGTCGGGCTGGGTGGTGGATTTGGTGCTATCCTTTTCCGTTGGTTGATTCATCAATTCAGGAATATTTTTTTTGATAAAGGAGAAAGCCTGCTGGGTTTTATGGGCCAATATTATGTTGTTCTTATACCTGCTATAGGGGGACTGATCATTGGGCCATTAATATATTTTTTTGCCAGAGAGGCCAAAGGGCATGGTGTTCCGGAAGTAATAACCTCCATGGTTATGCATGGCGGAAGGATCCGCCCCAGAGTAGCATTTGTTAAGGCACTCGCCTCTTCCATCTGTATCGGTTCGGGAGGATCGGCAGGACGTGAAGGTCCGATCATCCAGATCGGTTCTGCCATAGGATCCTCAATCGGGCAACTCTTCAGGCTGACGGAAGAAAAGACCAAGACCCTTGTTGCCTGTGGGGCAGCTGCCGGGATAGCCGCCACCTTCAATGCGCCGCTGGGAGGTATATTTTTCGCACTGGAAGTTATCCTGAGGGAATACGGGCTGAGAAATTTTTCATCCGTTGTCCTTTCCTCCGTTACAGCTACCGTGATTTCAAGATATTTTCTGGGTGATTTTCCGGCCTTTCAATTACCCCCTTTTAAGTTATACGGTATCTGGGATATGCCGTACTATTTTGCCTTCGGATTGTTAACGGCTGTCTTTGCATGGCTTTTTATTAAAGTCCTGTACAAAAGTGAAGATATTTTTAATTCCCTGAAAATACCCGAGTATATCAAACCCGCAACAGGTGGATTGATCATTGGATTGATCGGCTTGTATTTCCCCCAGGTCTTCGGCGTAGGGTACGAAGTTATCGAAAACTCAATCAACGGTGGAATTGAACTTAAAATCATCATTGCCCTGGTATTTCTGAAAGTTATTGCCACATCTGTTACTCTGGGGTCCGGTGGATCAGGTGGTATTTTTGCCCCGTCACTGTTTATAGGGGCCCTGCTGGGAGAGTCTTTCGGACATTTGGTCCAGCTGGTAATGCCATCCGTGTTAATACCCCCCGGCGCATTCGCCCTGGTCGGTATGGCAGCTGTTTTTGCCGGTACGGCACAGGCTCCGATCTCTGCTATCCTTCTCCTGTTTGAGATGACCGGGAATTATAAGATCCTGCCCCCCCTGATGGTCACCTGTGTAATCTCAACGGTTTTGGTCAGGTGGATGACAAAAAATTCAATCTATACTTTAAAATTGGTAAGGAAAGGTATTGATATAAACAAATTCAAGGAAGTTGACCTGATGGATACAATTACGGTTTCCGAAGCTATGATCTCAAATACCATTTCTGTCCATCAATCCGACACGATCAAGAGTGCCGGTTTAATGATTAAATCTACCAGTCACAGAGGTTTTCCTGTGCTTGGCAGCGATGGAAGACTGATTGGCATGGTAACCCGTAAGGATATAAACAGGGCGTTTGCAGAAGGAGAAGCCGAAGAAAAAGTAGACAGGATCATGTCCAGAGACATTACCGTTTGCTTTCCTGATGAAAGCCTGAAAACAGCTTTACACAAGATGGCGGTCAGAAATATTGGCAGGATACCTGTTGTGAAAAGGGATGATACGGAACATCTCATTGGGTTAATCACCCGGAAATCCATTATCAGTGCTTATAACAAGGCTCTGGTAACCGTTAGAAGCAAAGCAACAACCGGTTAATGGAGCATAAGTAAGTTCATTAAAAACAGAAAAAATGATATCCGTATTGTAATGGTAGGCAAAAAAGGCAACCTTATTCAGGCGTTGTCTTACAGTCTACTGCCTACTGTCTACTTTTTCTTTCACCGCCTCACACATCTGTATCCTGTAATACCTGCTCCTTACTGTCGTAACAATATTCCCGTCCACAACAGGCGGAGGATTGTCAGGTATGAAAGTTGCTCCGGCTGCTTCATATTCTTCCTGGTAATCAGCATGCCCTGTAACGCGCTTACCCGAAATAACACCTGCCCTGGCCAATAACCTTACACCCCTGCACCAGGCTGCAACGACTTTGTTTGATCCTACCGCTTCCCTGATGAGCTGCAAGGTTTCCTCGCTCTGCAGGAGATTTTTATGCGACCTGCCTGGCAGGATCATAACAACAGCATATTGGCTAATGTCAACTTCAGGAATATGAAGGTCAACCACAACCGGCCCCCTCTGAAAATAATTTACTGCCGTTTCACAAGGGTAAAGTGTATCTTTTAATCCTGCAATATCATAGCTCCATCCAAAACTGGTTATAAGTTCCTCGATATTCATCGATTCATCATCCACATTAAAGTTGGCTCCATAGTCATCATCCATTAGCATCAATACCCTAACTGGCTGATCCTGTGCGGCAGATGAGACAAAAAGGATTATTAAACAGGCAAGAAAAATGATTATTTTCTTCATCTTTTATGTTTTAGGTTACTCTAATACTCTTCTAAATTATCAGATTTTTGAATAACTTCAAAAATTAAAGAAACCAATAATATGTTTTAAAATGCAAAACAGATACCTGGCCTTATTAGTTGTACTGATTCTGACACAAACCTCTTATTCACAGCATAATACGGAACGAAAAAGGGTAAGGGAACTGGGCATCTCTGTTGGAGAGATGCAAACCGGACCCCTCAATGCCATCACCGATGTGGAAGGCTTACTGGTTGGACACAAAACCCTCATCAAGGGAGATTCTGTCAGAACGGGAGTTACTGCCATATTACCCCATTCAGGGAACCTGTATCAGGACAAGGCCCCGGGATCAATCTTTGTTTTCAATGGCTACGGCAAGCTGACCGGTTACACCCAGGTGGAAGAACTGGGCAATATAGAAACCCCTATCATCCTGACCAACACCCTGAGTGTCCCGACTGCAGCAAATGCCCTCATTAAGTATTCGCTGCAGCAACCTGGAAATGAAGAAGTGAAATCTGTTAATCCGGTGGTGGGTGAAACCAATGATAACTACCTGAATGATATCAGGGGATTGCATGTCAGAGAACAGGATGTACTGGATGCTATCATTTCGGCAAAAGGCGGAACGGTGGAAGAAGGCTGTGTCGGAGCAGGCACGGGGACCACAGCACTTGGATTCAAAGGAGGTATTGGCACAGCCTCCCGGGTAACGCCTGAATTGAACGGGCAACAATACACCATAGGTGTGCTGGTGCAATCAAATTTTGGCCGGTACCTGGTATTAAACGGAACCAAAATCCCAAGAGATCAGGTACTGGCAGACAATGCACATGGAGACGGATCCTGTATGATCATCGTTGCCACAGATGCCCCGCTTGATTCGAGAAGCCTCAGACGCCTCGCGAAACGGGCTTTTATTGGAATGGGCAGGACAACCACCTATATGTCAAATGGTTCGGGTGACTATGCCATCGCCTTTTCTACTGCATATACTATCCCTCATAGTGGTGAAACCTGGACAAACACAATACCTGATCTTCTAGCCAACGATGCTATGACAATATTATTCAAAGCCGTTGAAGAAGCCACCCAGGAAGCCATCTATAATTCACTTTTTATGGCCACAACTACAAAAGGATTCCTGGGACATAAAATAGATGCACTGCCAATTAAAAAGGCAATGGACTTAATGAAAATCAAATAAAAGTGGAATTATTCATTTTCATCAATTAACTTTACTTATCTGGTATTATCCGGATTTTTCTTTAACAGACCATCCTTAACATTATAATCATGAGCCACGATAAAGAAAAAAATGAGAAAAGACTCGACAAGCAATTTTATTTTAAAGAGTTAGAAAAACTTCAGCTTGACCTTGTATATATGCATGATTGGGTAAAACAGAAAGGCCTTAAAGTTGTCGTAATTTTTGAAGGCCGGGATGCGGCCGGGAAAGGTGGTGTAATAAAAAGAATTACCCAGAAGCTTAATCCCCGCATCTGTCGTGTAATCGCACTGGGTGTTCCCACTGAAAGAGAAAAAAATCAGTGGTATTTTCAACGATACGTCCCTTATCTACCTGCAGCAGGGGAAATTGTATTATTTGACCGGAGCTGGTACAACCGCGCTGGCGTAGAACGTGTGATGGGATTTTGTACAGAGGATGAGTACTGGGATTTCCTGAGATCCTGTCCGCGCTTCGAAGAAATGTTAATACACTCCGGCATTATCCTCATAAAATATTGGTTTTCAGTAAGCGATGAAGAACAGGAAAAAAGATTCAAGGACAGGCTCGATGATCCCACCAAACACTGGAAATTCAGTCCAATGGACCTGAAATCAAGAAGCCGCTGGGTGGAATATTCACGGGCAAAGGATGAAATGTTTTCATATACCGATACTAAAATATGTCCGTGGTATGTGGTAGAAGCCGACGATAAACGGAGGGCACGGCTGAACTGTATCCATCATTTTCTGAGTATGATCCCATATAAAGTAACCAAGCACAAAAAAATCAAACTGCCACCTATCATAAAAGAGGGATATATCAGGCCACCGATTTCTGACCAGACATTTGTTCAGGAAGTTTATTAAAAAGACTCCAGTCGCCAATTGATACTCGGCAAAAAGACCTGGGACGAGGATACAAAAATTTCTTATATATTTTCTATTAATATAAATACCCCAAATAATGAAGAAAGTTTTTATTCATTTCCTGTTTATTGCTATTCTCTCGATTAATAACAGCTGTAACAAAACAACCTATGAATATCCTTTTCAGGATCCTGATCTGTCATTCGATGAACGTGTGGATGACCTGGTTTCAAGAATGACCCTTGAAGAAAAAGTCAGCCAGATGGAATATACTTCTGACGCCATTGATAGGTTAGGCATTCCTGAATATAATTGGTGGAATGAGTGCCTTCATGGTGTTGCCAGGATGGGCAAGGCTACTGTTTTTCCACAGGCCATTGGCATGGCGGCTACTTTCGACCAGGATCTCATGTTCAAAATATCAACGGCAATATCCGATGAGGCACGTGCCAAATACCACCGGTACCAGGCACAAGGAAAAAGAGGGATTTACCAGGGTCTAACATTCTGGACCCCGAATATCAATATTTTCAGGGATCCTCGCTGGGGCCGGGGGATGGAAACATACGGTGAAGATCCATACCTGACAGGTAAACTCGCTGTTTCCTTTATCAAGGGACTGCAGGGCGATAATGAAAAATACCTGAAGACGGTGGCCACTTCAAAGCACTACATTGTACACAGCGGTCCCGAACCCGACCGTCACTCCTTCGATGCCATCATTAGTGAAAGGGACTTTCGCGACACCTACCTGCCGCATTTCAAAATGAGCGTGGAAGAGGCCAATGTGTATTCCGTGATGTGCGCCTATAACAGGTATATGGGGGACCCTTGCTGTGGAAGCAACACAATTTTAACAGATATTCTTAGAAACGAGCTCGGATTCGAAGGTTATATTGTATCAGACTGTTGGGCTATTCATGATTTTTTCGAAGGACATATGGTTTCTGAAGCCGCAGATGATGCATCCGCCCTGGCGGTAAAATCAGGAACCGACCTGAATTGCGGAAACTCCTATCCTGCACTCGTTGAAGCCGTCACAAAGGGCCTTATTTCAGAGGAGGAAATTGATGTCTCAGTAAAAAGGCTTATGATGGCAAGAATGAAACTGGGTATGTTTGATCCGGATGAAATGGTTCCCTGGTCAGATATTCCTTACGAAAATGTCGATTCCAAAGAGCACAGGGAGCTTGCTTTGAAAACTGCCCGGGAATCTGTTGTACTGCTTAAAAATGAAAATAACTTGCTGCCACTCTCCAAAGACCTTGGGAAAATTGCCGTTATTGGTCCCAATGCCAATGACGTCGAGGTACTTCTTGCCAATTACAACGGCATTCCCGTGAACCCGGTCACCCCCCTGCAGGGAATGATTGATAAGCTAGGTGAGGAGAAGATTATCTATGCACATGGATGTGAAAATGCACCTCATTTGCCTGCACTTCAACCGGTACCTGGCACTGCTCTTTTCACGGGAAAAGACATGAGCAAATCCGGAATGACAGGGCAATACTTTGGTAACCAGAAATTTGAAGGAGATCCTGTCTTTGAACAAATCGATGAAAACATCGATTTCTATTGGTGGGAAGAGGCACCTGACAGCAGGCTGGATGATGATAACTTCAGTATACGATGGACAGGTTACCTTGTGCCTCCTGTAAGCGGCACATATGCCCTTGGAGGAGAGGGACTAAATGGATATACGATTTTACTGGATGATGAAGAACTGGTCAGATTTAATAGCGTTCACGGTGCTTTGAAAAGATATGAATTTGTGGAACTGGAGGCCGGCAAACCTTGTAAGATCCAGATCGATTATTATGAAAATCATGGAGATGCCAGCATGAAACTATTATGGTCTGTGCCCGGGGAAGATCTTGAAGCCCAGGCCATTGAAGCCGCCAGCCAATCGGATGCCGTTCTGCTCTTCATGGGACTGTCACCCCGGCTCGAAGGAGAAGAAATGAGGGTTGAAGCGGAAGGATTTAAAGGAGGTGACAGGACCGATATTGACCTTCCCGACCTCCAGCAGGAGTTCATTAAAAAGATCATGGCCCTGAATAAGCCAACCGTACTGGTCCTGTTAAGCGGAAGCGCAGTAGCCATAAACTGGGAAAATGATAATGTTCCTGCCATTATTCAGGCATGGTACGGTGGACAAGCAGCAGGTACTGCCATTGCAGATGTGTTATTCGGTGATTATAATCCTGCCGGCAGGCTGCCCGTGACCTTTTACAAGTCGGTGAATGACCTTCCTGATTTCAGTAATTACGATATGGAAAACCGTACGTACAGATATTTCACCGGGGAACCGCTCTATCCATTTGGATATGGACTCAGCTATACAACCTTTGAATATGGCGAGCCTGAACTTGAAAAAGCCGACATCAGTAGTTCAGAGCCGGTAACAGTAAAAGTAAGTATAACCAATACAGGGGATATGGCTGGCGAAGAAGTGGTACAAATGTATATTAAGGATGATGAAAGCCAGGCAACCAGGCCACTGAGGGAGCTTAAGGGAATCAAAAGAATCCATTTTGAAGCAGGGGAGACAAAGGAGGTCGAATTTGTGATCACCTCAAAAGAACTTGAGATCTATGATTTAGACCTGCAGGAATATATCGTGGAACCAGGCAAATTCACTATTTATACCGGATCCTCATCAAGTTTGGATGATCTGAAATCAGTGCAATTGACTGTAGTAAGCGATTAATTTTCAGACTATTGGCAAACCTGACCGAGTACTGCAGGCTGGCAACTGTGGGCTACAGACTGGCAACTGTGGGCTACAGGCTGGCAACTGTGGGCTACAGGCTGTTTTATTTGCTCCCACGCTCCTGCAGACTGCAGCACTTACTCTTTAACAATCTTTGTACTCCTAATATCGTGACCTTCCTTAACTGTAACGATATAAACGCCCCTGGTAAGATTTTGAACAGGCACTGAAACCAGTTGATTACGTGTTTCGAAGTTTCCAACTATTTTGCCTGCCAGGTCAGAGATGGTAATATTCCTGTTCAGATTGGCATAGTTGAACTCTATCAGGATCTCATCGGTAAAGGGATTTGGCCCAACACTGAAGGTGCCTCCTTCCACTGGTTTCTTAATGATCGAAGAATAATCCAGGATCCAGTTGTCGGGATCAGCAATCACGCCAGAAACAAAGTTGGGGACACTCACCTGGAATAGCTGTTCTTCTTCAGTCTGCTCCAGACGGATGATCGTATCGGATCCATCTATATAGCTTACCTGAAAATCGATATGGGTCCTGAAAAACGGGGTATCATCAGAAGAACCTTTTTGAGTACCCGAAATATTCAGGCTATCCTTGTTCTGCCACCAGGTAAAACTGAATCTGGGAAATCCCTTTCCAAAGTACCATTGATCAAAAAACCAGTCGAACTCCCTGCCCGATGTCTCTTCCAGCACCTGCATGAAATCCATTCCGGTAGCTACACTGTCCTTATATGCACTCTGAAAATTTCTCATGACATTAAAAAACACCGAATCATTATCCAGCTCATACCGTAACATATGAATAATGGCAGCACCCTTTTTATACGACAATGCCCCACTGAAAATCCTCCAGATATCAGTGGCATCTTCCTCCGGAATATAGACACTGCCATCCGGTTCGGTCCTGGCCCGGTCGTGGGCGTTAACCATCCATGACTGTGCCGACTCATATGATACCAGGTATTCAAGGGCAAGGTATTCTGTATAGGATGCAAAGCCCTCATTGATCCAGATATCCTGCCATGTGGCACAGGTAACGTTATCACCAAACCACATGTGGGCAAGTTCATGGGAGACGAGCCCGAAATTAAAATCCGAAAGGGTGGTCATGGTCTGATGCTCCATCCCCCCTCCTATAGGTGCATAACAATGGCCATATTTTTCTTTATCAAAAGGATACATTGAATAGAGCTCGGAGTACAATTCTATCATTTCCGCAGTCATGTCTATATCCTCCTTATTCTGTTCAAGAAAAAGCGGTTTATCATAGATGTAATTCTGGATCAAAATTTTCTCCGCACCTTTTTCCGGGAAGGCATATCCGCTATAATCCTGGTAATCTGATACGCACAGGCTTAAAAGATAAAAAGCAATGGGATAATTTGTTTTCCATTCAAAGCGGTGTTTCCCTTCCGGCAATTCGGTCACATTGGTCAGAAGACCATTTGACCCGGCCATCAGGGAAGTATCTGTTGTGATAAATATATATGCAGAATCGGCCTTATCGGTCAGTATCTGCTTACAGGCAAACCAATCGTTGGCATGAAAAGGTTCTGAAAGGGTGTAGGTAACATGCTGGTCCCATTCGTAATCCGTTTTGCTTGAAATACCGGAGAAAAATGAATCGTTCCCTCCGGAGCCATTGTAATACACCCTGCTGGTAAAATGATCGTTTTGTTGAAAAGCCTTCTCCGGGTTTATGCGGATAATATTATCTGCATGAGTAAAACTATCTGTTTTAGCTCCATCAATCAATACTGAATCTATGATTAAAACATCGGATAATTCAATTACGACCTCAGAGAGGCTGCCGGATACAACAACAGCCTGCATTTCTGTGAAACCAATCAAATAGGTACTTGTGTCATTAACCTCAAGATCAATATAATAGAATACTACATCATAATTCAGCAAACCAGGGTCAGCTACATACGTATCGGAATTCAAATCCTGCCAGCTTTTTAATCCTGAACAATGCTCATCGTAGATATCCTGAGCATTTAACGGTAAAAACAAAAATGCTGAAATGAAAAAAATAAATAACGTGTTCAACTTCATCTTCCTGTAATATATTTCTTGGTATAAAGGTAACAACGAAAAAGATATAAATATGTTTTTCCTTCTTCGTTCACTTTTTTTTAAGCATATCATTCAGCATAGCGATGTGTATACCTGTAAAATCATCAATGACCAGATCAACGCCTTCCATCCTGGCCTTTGTAAGGGAAGTGGTCAGAGCCACCACATGCATACCTGCCCGTTGTGCTGATTTTATTCCATTAAGAGAATCCTCCATCACGATGCATTTCGAGGGTTCTGTTCCCAGTATATCAGCTGTAATAAGATAGATCTCAGGATCTGGTTTTGCTTTGTTAACAAATGAACTGTCAACAATGGCAGAAAAAGAATGATTAAGGCCAGTTTCCCGGATTATAAAATCCACATTTTCCCTGGGGGCAGATGTAGCGATGGCAGTGGGGATATTACCTGAACAGAGTTCGGCTAAAAACTTTTGCAGTCCCTTTACAAGGACAACCTCGGACCTGTACAAATCCCTGTATATTTGTTCCTTTTCCTGGCTCAGGGAGAGGGCTTCATCCCTTGTCAGCGGCCTTCGGAATAATATATCAAAAATCTCACTGTTGCCCCTTCCAAAAAACATGTCCCTCAGCTGGCTCCTGGTAAGATCTGATCCATGACGCTGTAAAAATTTCTGCCATGCTTTGAAATGGTATTCAAAATTGTCTACCATTACTCCATCCATATCAAAAATAACTGCCGGCATCCTTTTTCGTTCTTCGTTTGTCCAGATTATAGTGAGTCCTTAACGCACCGGAAACCTACGGTAGAGCAACGGTCGTATCCCGGGCATACCAGCAGCAACATCTGTGTTTGATCCAGGGGTTGGGGGCCACCTTTAACATACCATATGCTCGATGTCGGGTTATAATATGAGCCTCCCCTGATGATTAACATTTTATGGCTCCCATTGTAATACACATCATTGGTCATCTGCCACACATTACCAACCAGATCGCATATCCCATACCCACTTGCACCCGCGGGGTATGAAGCAACCGGTTTTAACCTATTGTTCCCGGCATTAAAATTTTCCTCGACCAGCTCATTACCCCAGGGCCACTTTGTTTCACCCGGGCTTTTTGCGGCGTATTGCCACTCCATTTCAGTGGGGAGCCGTTTACCTGCCCACGCAGCATAGGCCCTGGCATCTTCATAACTAACATACACCACAGGATATTTACCTGTCCCATCCATATATTTTCCTGATATCCAATGTTTTAAATAGTTTGTTGTATCATCAGGCAAGTATCCCGATTCTTCAATAAACCGGTAATAATCCTGATTGGTTATCGGATATTTATCCATGTAGAAGGAAGATATCTCTACCGTTTTACCCCCGGAGTAATCCGGATATGGAATAAACTGGTCCGGGTTAGTCACCTGGAAATTAAACGTGCCTCCGGGAATATGGATCATACCTGGTGGAGCCACAGAAGCCCTTTTTGTAGCAGTTGTCTTACTTATCAACCAGGGCATACCCATCGGCCATTCCAGAATCCTTTCATCAAGCAATTGGTCCCCATCAAATAACTGGATCACTATCTTGTCTTCATAGTCCGGATCAATATCACTGATTTTTAATGAACCTTCTCCCGGTTTAAACAATAGCGGATCATTCTGGTAGCCCGGATTACCAAGCCAGATCCTTACCTGGTCGCCGCGATCTGCCCTGAAATGAATAAAATCGCCATACCTGCCTGCCTGGATCAATACGGGCAGACTGGCAATGCAATCCACATTTCCCTCCCGCCGGGTTCCGTGCCACGACCGGTTAAAAGACCGGATGCTTACCGGAATATATTTCTTATCTCCTGCGGCGACCGGTTCCAGTTCACGATGAGACCATAGACTTACAAAATGCCTGTCGGGAATGACCTCAGATTCAATCAATGCTCCGTCATATCCATTGTGGTCAAGGCTAAAAACAGTAAATATCTCTTTTTCTCCGTCTTTCCAACTGTTGATCCAGATACTGTCTTTCAGTGAAGAGATCATGGGTGTCCAGTTAAAACCGGTGAATGCTCGTTGGTTTTCGCGCAGGATCATTGTTGTTTTTCCCAGGTACTTTAGCTCTTCCTCTATCCAGGCGGGCCTTCCCGGACCAAACGTAAGTACTTCAGTGCCATAACCGTTAAAAAATGATATGGCTGTCTCCCTGTGTAATCTTCCTTCACTGATATGCGCCACCCTGAATATACCAAAGTCAGGCTTGATCAGTTTGTTCAGGTTCAGTTCCGGCTGGTAACGGATGGCATTATGAACCCTTCCCGAAATAATACCTGGCATATCCTTGGGTACTGCCATGCCTTCACTGTACATGATCACCCCGGGACGGGCCCCATCAGCAGCCTCCTGGAGTTCCAGGCTTGATTTACCCCTTGTATCTATAACAACCCCATCACTATGGGTTGCCGCTATTAATTTCCCCAGTCCCTCGTAATGATCTTCCTGACGGGTGCTCTTATCCCATGGATTATAAGCAATAAAAAACCTGGCTCCAGACTTCTTCAGATCATCAGATATCTGGCCGAGTTTATCCAATCCTCCGGGCATGTCGGCATACATATCGTATTGGTTGCGTTCATCGATTCCCAGCCTGGGCCAGGTGGGCCATATGCCAAGAACATCCAATCCCCCGAACAACTTATCACCCATAATCAATTGTTCCTCAATGCGATATGAGCCTTCGGCCCTATTATAGAATTTCTGGTCCCATGCAAACTGAAGAAATATGATATATGCCTTTTTAATCCATTGTAAATCGGGGCGTTCATAGAGTGAGTTGTCGAAACTGGCCAGGTCATACAACCACCGGTCGCGAAACATCAGTCGTATTCCGTTCTGCCATTCACCCGGGTATGTATCGATATAAAAAGTATATTCAATTTCCCCGCCGGGAGGAATTATTGTCTTATACCTTCTTCGCTCAGATCCCTCATATCCGGTTCTCCTGGCTATTGAACATAATGAAAGGCTTTCATTCACCCTTGCCGATCCATATCCCATCTCCCATGCATTATCGGGCAACATAACCCTGACAGGTCCGTAATCCGGGCGAAACAGTTTAGCCCTGGCCAATTGCCACGGACCGTTTGAAGTGATAAAAACCTGTCCCGGTGCACCACCAAATGGTATTACATTTTCAAAAACAAGTGTATCGTAGCTGGTATTATTTAAACTCAGCAGATATTTTACGCCGGGCTGATCATTGTCAATCCTGCTGAAATTCCCATTTAATCCGTTTGACACGACCTCCCAGGTGTCCTTTCCAGCTGGTTTACAGATTTCGTCTGAATATACGTGCTTATCATTTAAAATATAAGAGAAAGCAACAGGGCTACCCTGCATATTTATCTCGTCCTTGTGTTTGAACCCTATCCGCTCAACATGGGTTTGGTTATCCAATTGAAGAAACTGCAGATCCTGCGAATAACCAGTAACACAAAAAAGTATGAAATATAAAGACAAGAGGTGCCTCATAAGCATTTAGATTAATCGATGTTGCTGGTGTCTTGCAACTGCAAACTGCCGGCTGGTTAATCAATGAGATAACCGGCAGGTGTCAGTTCATTTTTATCCTGATAGCAGACGGCGTAGTCAAACCCTTTTCTCATGCTGTATCCCCCGGTTTCACCGGCCTTATTTACTGCAATAAAACCAACCTGAAGGTCCCGGCCATCCGGGCATTTTTCATAAATCCTCTTAACTGCCATCTTACAGGCAATTTCAGGGGAGTATCCATTCCGCATCAGCTCCGTGATCAGAAACGAACCTACAATTTTAAGTATCAACTCACCCTGTCCGGTGGCAGTAGCCCCTCCCACTTCATTATCAACATACAGGCCGGCACCAATAATGGGTGAGTCGCCTACCCTTCCAGGCATTTTAAAGGCAATTCCACTTGTTGTACAGGCTCCTGAAATGTTTCCTTTTTTATCTAGGGCAAGCATACCGATGGTATCGTGATTATCAGCCCTGTGTGCAACAGATTTATTAGACTTTTTCCAATGCTCCCAGCTCTTTTTCGCATCTGGTGTTAACAGTTCTATCTTCGGAAATCCCTGTGACAAGGCAAATTTAAGCGCCCCATCACCAGCCAGAATTACGTGCGGGGTTTTTTCCATCACCCTTCTCGCCACGGAAACAGGATGCATGATATGTTGCAGATATACTACAGAGCCTGCATTACCTGTCTCATCCATTACACAGGCATCGAGGGTCACATTCCCATCGCTATCGGGTAAACCACCGTATCCTACAGAGCTTATGGCCGGATCTGCCTCTGTAACTTTCACGCCGCTCTCAACCGCATCCATAGCCGATCCACCATTCTGAAGTATTTTCCATGCCACTTCATTGGCAGCCAATCCATGGTTCCATGTGGATATTACGATTGGATCATCTTCAGGAGCGGATAATTCGTGTCCGATCTTACCGGATGCAGCTGCAGTATTGGTGAAGGACATACCCATTGCACCAACAACAGATGATTGAATGAATTTTCGTCTGGTTGTCATAGGTTATTAATTTAGAAACAGTTGCGCTCAGGCATCTGTCAGAAATTTGTAAATAGTAAGTTGCTTATATGTTTCGCCGGGTCTTAATATCGTAGTGGGGAAATGTGATTGGTTGACAGAATCAGGGAAATGCTGGGTTTCCAGGCAAAATGCCATGTGTTTTCGGTATTTGATCTGACCTTTCCCGGTCAGTCCTTCGAGGAAATTTGAACTGTAGAATTGTACTCCGGGTTCAGTAGTATATACCTCCATAATCCTTCCCGACTGCGGATGACTGACCCTCGCAGCCAATTCCGGATTTGATCCTTTCCTTTTTATAACGTAACAATGATCATACCCTCCAGGAACTTCCCCGATATCCTGACCAATTAATTTAGGAACCCGAAAATCCAGTGCAGTTTCCGCAACCTCTTTGATCTCTCCG
>CAYZEZ010000023.1:0-26695 GCA_964477295.1 uncultured Bacteroides sp.
TCTGTGGAGTAACCGGTATCAAACCTACCTATGGAAGGGTTTCGCGATATGGCCTTATTGCCTACGGATCTTCGTTTGACCAGATTGGTCCCATAACAAAAAATTTGCAGGATGCAGCTGCCATCCTGGAGGTCATTGCAGGCAAGGATGAATTCGACACAACCGCCTCTGATCGAAAGGTACCTGAATATACGAAAGAACTGAGCCTGGGATGTTCCGGAATGAAGATTGTCTGTCTCGAAGAAACGCTAAGCCATAAAGGATTGGATCCGGAGATCAGGATTTCCATGATGAACCTTATAGATTCACTCAAAGAGAAGGGACATGATGTGAGTATCCGGTCATTCCCGTATCTCAATTACCTGGTCCCTGCATACTATGTGATGGCTATGGCTGAAGCTTCATCCAACCTGGCCCGGTATGACGGCATCCATTATGGATACAGGAACAGGGAGTCAAAGGACATAAAATCGACTTATATCCTTTCCCGCAGTGAAAGTTTCGGGATGGAAGTTAAAAGGAGGATCATGACCGGCACATTCGTCCTGAGTGCAGGTTATTATGATGCCTTTTATGCCAAGGCACAGAAAGTGAGAAGGCTGATCTCTGAAAAGACACAGGAAATTCTTAGCCAATATGATCTTATCCTGCTGCCTACAACACCCCGTACCGCATTTAAACTGGGAAGCATGGGTGAAGATCCTGTTGCCCTTTATCTTGAAGACATTTTCACAACGCATGCTAACCTTACCGGTATTCCCGCCATGTCATTACCCCTGGGGCGACATACAAATGGCATGCCATTGGGGGTGCAGGTTATGGCCCAACGATTTGAAGAAGGCAAACTCATGGCTTTTGGGAATTATTTACTGGACAACTTTTTATAGCTTCAGGTTAATTGCCGTTGGTTTTAACCAACAGTTTACAGGTTGCAGGTTAGGAAGAATAATGATTATATTGGTACAATATTTGTGCAATATTCAATCCACAATTACAACTAAAATGAGAAAACTTGGCATCATTTTTTCAGCAATAATTTTTATAATTCTGGGAGCATGTGACTCAGATAAACAGCCCCTTTTGCCCAAAGTAACAGGGAAGCCTGGGGAGATTGTATTGGTAATGGATGAGTATTACTGGGGCTCGGAAATCGGAGCGTTTTTCAGGGAGACCTTTTCCCGGCCCGTACTTTCATTACCGCAGGATGAACCCATTTATGATATTGTAAGAATACCCTCCTCAGGATTTAATAACATTTTTAAATCACATCGTAACATTATTCTTACAAAGATATCTTCACGGAATCAAAAACCCAGGATTATTGTACAGCGCGATATATGGGCCAAACCACAGATTGTGATCAACGTGATCGGCCCCAAAGATTCCACTACCCTCAATTACCTCATCGAAAACAAAGAGAAACTTGTGTCCCTGATAGACCAGGCTGAGATTGATAGAATAGTCCAGAATTATAAAAAGAACAGGGCAAAAGGGATAGACCAGGTTTTACGTACGGAACACAACCTGTCAATCTCCGTTCCTGCCGGTTATAATCTGGATATCGACTCTGCCCGGTTTATCTGGATCTCCCATGAACCCAGTAACCGTACGCAGGGTATACTGATTTATTATTACGACTATACTGATCCGAATACGTTCACGAAAGATTTTCTTGTGAAGAAAAGAAATGCATATACCCGGCGGTTCGTACCCGGGCCCAATAAGGGATCATACATGTCGGTTGAATCGGAAGCCCCGGTCTATTTCAGGGAATACACAAGGAATGACCGCTATTTTGCTGAAGTCAGGGGCCTCTGGAAACTGGAAAAGGGGTTTATGGGTGGGCCGTTTATCAGTATCACCACGCTGGATGAACCGAGAAACCGTGTGGTTACGGTTGATGGATTTGTATTTGCACCCGGGAAAGATAAAAGAAACTACCTAAGGGAAATCGAAGCCATCCTTCAAACATTCAAGGTGGTCGAATGAGAGGGTTTTACTATCTTTGTGGATTATTCTTCTCCAAAATTTTTTCATAATGAACATTAAGCCGGTAACTAAAATTACACCCAATCAGCATTTGATACTGATTGGAAAGGACGACACCTCCTTCGGCGATCATATTATCTCCAGCCAGGAAAGTAAATTCCTGGCAGATAGTCTGAAACAGAAAAAAAAGCAGATTGCAATTAATCAGTACAACCGCTGGGTTTTTATACAACTGATTGATGATCAGGACAAACCAGAGATTGATATTATTGAAGATCTGCGGCAGTCGGGAGATAAATTACAGGTTATTCTTAATCAGAATAAAATTAAGGAAGTCACTGTTGTTGACCTTACCGGCAATTCATCCTATCCAATTGCACTTGTTGAAGGGATGGCACTGGGCAGTTACCAGTTTTTAAAATACCTGAATAAAACAGAGGAATCGGAGAATACTCTAAAATCCATCAAAGTTCCGGGCAAATCAATTAAAACTAATCTGCTGGCTCAACTCAATCATAACATCCAGGCGGTATATAAAACGCGCAACCTTGTTAATGAACCCCTCTCCTTTCTGACGGCTGTTCAGTTAGCAAAAGAGATTGAGCAGATGGGAAAAGAAGCCGGATTCACAACGGATGTATTTCAGAAGAAAAAAATTGAGTCGCTGAGAATGGGTGGTTTGCTTGCTGTAAATAAAGGGAGTATCGATCCCCCTACCTTCACAATCATGACATGGAAGCCAGAAAAACATTTCAATAAAAAACCCTATATCCTGGTGGGAAAAGGTATTGTATTTGATACCGGGGGATTAAGCCTGAAACCCACAAATGACAGCATGGATTATATGAAATGTGATATGGCCGGCGCAGCTACTGTGGCTGGAGCCTTGTATGCTGTGGCTAAGGCAAAGCTGCCTCTTTATGTGATAGGTCTTGCACCTGCCACTGATAACAGGCCTGATGGCAACGCATATGTTCCCGGTGATGTGATTAAAATGTATGACGGTACAACCGTTGAAGTTTTAAATACAGATGCAGAAGGACGGATGGTCCTGGCCGATGCATTGAGCTGGGCAAAAAAATTCAATCCTGAACTGGTCATTAACCTGGCTACCCTCACCGGTGCAGCGCATGCAGCTATCGGTAAATACGGGATAGTAGGAATGGGGAATGCCTCACGGGAGGTCATGGATCAGTTAAAGGAATGTGGTGACCTGGTATGCGAAAGGATTGCTGAATTCCCGTTCTGGAATGATTATGCCGAATTGTTGAAATCAGAGATCGCCGACCTGAAAAACATTGGTGGAAGATACGCAGGAGCAATCACGGCAGGTAAATTCCTCGAACATTTCACCGATTATCCGTTTATTCATCTCGATATTGCCGGACCATCATTTAACAAGTCAAAGGATAAATACTGGGGTACGGGAGGCAGTGGTATGGGCGTCAGGTTATTGTTTGAATTTTTAAAGAATAGGAGCAGTGAAAGATAATTCAAATGATCCATACCCAAATCCCACTCCCCAATTTTAGTCATTCTAGATCATTTTAGTCACTTTAGTCATTTCTTCTATGAATTCACAAAAAATAAAAATCGGTATTACCCAGGGTGACATTAATGGGATTGGTTACGAGATCATTATTAAAGGTTTGCTTGATCCCCGCATTTTTGAAATTTGTACTCCCATCATCTATGGATCATTAAAAGTCGCAGCTTACCACAGAAAAGCACTCGATATTGAGAACTTCAGCTTTACCAGCATAAAATCTCCTGATGAAGCCAATACAAAAAGGGCAAATATTATTAATTGTCTCGATGATAACGTACGGGTCGAACTGGGCAAATCAACCGAGATCGCAGGGGAAGCTTCCTACACGTCGCTTATGAGGGCAGTCGAAGACCTTAAGGCCAACAAACTGGATGCCCTGATCACGGCCCCTATCAATAAATACAATATTCAGTCCGAAAACTTTTCCTTTGCCGGCCATACCGAATTCCTGAAAGATTATTTTGAATCGAAGGATGTATTAATGCTCATGGTAAGTGACATGCTGAAAATAGGCTTAATTACCTCACACATCCCCTTGAGTGAAGTTCCGTCGGCCATTACAGAAGAACTGGTCCTTGATAAAATCAAATTACTGAATGATTCATTAATTCGTGATTTTGGGATAAGGAAGCCCAAAATCGCTTTGATGGGACTCAATCCGCATTCCGGAGAAGAGGGAATGATCGGCCATGAGGAAAAGGATATTATCCTGCCTGCGATAAATAAAGCAAAGGAGGATAAGATTTACTGTTTCGGTCCGTATCCTGCAGATGGTCTTTTCGGCTCGGGTGATTTCAGGAATTTTGACGGAATCCTGGCCATGTATCACGACCAGGGGCTGATCCCTTTCAAATCAATGGTCATGGATGAGGGAGTGAATTATACTGCCGGGCTGCCAATCATCAGGACCTCTCCGGCTCATGGAACAGCTTTCGACCTGGCAGGCAAGAACGAGGCAAGCCCGAATTCCTTCCTCAAATCGATTTATACTGCCTGTGATATCCATCATAACAGGCAAATCTTTGCCGAAATAAATAAGGCCCCCCTGACTATTACAGACCTGAACGACCTGGATTAATTCTTCATAATTTACTGCTCAAAAACATCATGTTTTTGATTGACGTATTACTTTTATCAGGCTTTTTGATGCCATTAATCACTAGCTTTGAAAAATTAAACAAATAATAAGCTCATGACTAAAATAACTAAAAATGATGCCTTGAATTATCATTCATCGGGGCGTCCTGGTAAAATTGAAGTAATCCCTACCAAACCACATTCCACCCAGGTAGACCTGTCACTTGCTTACACCCCGGGAGTGGCAGAACCATGTAAAGAAATTCAAAAAGACCCGGAGAACATTTATAAGTATACAGCGAAGGGAAACCTCGTGGCAGTAATTTCGAATGGAACGGCAGTACTTGGATTGGGAAACATTGGAGCAGATGCAGGGAAACCGGTCATGGAAGGGAAAGGCTTGCTTTTCAAGATCTTCGCCGATGTGGATGTGTTTGATATTGAGGTGGATGAAAAAGATCCCGAGAAACTGATAGAGATAGTCAAAAGTCTCTCTCCCACTTTCGGGGGAATTAACCTTGAAGATATCAAGGCGCCGGAGTGCTTTGAAATTGAGCAAAAGCTCATCAAGGCGCTGAACATCCCGGTTTTCCATGATGATCAGCACGGAACAGCCATTATTTCCGCGGCCGGCCTTCTGAACGCGGTGGAGATAGCAGGGAAAAAGATTGAAGACCTGAAGGTGGTGGTGAACGGTGCCGGAGCAGCTGCCATATCCTGTTCAAACCTTTATATAGCCCTGGGAGTCAGGAAAGAAAATTTAATTATGGTCGACAGCAAGGGAGTCATCAGCACAAAAAGAAAAGACCTTAACAAATACAAAATTGAGTTTGCCCGCGATACCGACCTGGAAACCCTCGCAGATGCCTGTAAAGGAGCCGATGTTTTCCTTGGCCTGTCGGTAGCCGATGTCCTTTCGGTTGAAATGCTCAAAAGCATGGCCCCGGAGCCGATTATCTTTGCTATGGCAAACCCGAATCCCGAAATCGAATATGATCTTGCCATGAGAACAAGGGATGATATGATCTTCGCAACGGGAAGATCCGACCATCCCAACCAGATTAATAATGTACTGGGATTTCCTTTCATATTCAGGGGAGCGCTCGATGTCAGGGCCAAAGAAATTAACCTGGAAATGAAAATTGCTGCTGTGAATGCACTGGCTGCACTGGCAAAAGAAGATGTTCCTGAAATTGTGAATACTGCATATCAAAAACAAAACATCGTTTTTGGAAGAGAATACATCATTCCTAAACCCCTCGATCCCAGATTGATCACAACGGTTGCTCCTGCTGTTGCCAAAGCAGCAATGGACTCAGGTGTGGCCAGGCAGCCCATCAAAAACTGGGAAGTATATAAAGAAAGCCTCCTTAAACGGCTCGGGATTGACAACCAGCTAATCCGGGTTATCCAAACGAAAGCACGTCAGGAACCTAAAAAGATCATTTTTGCAGAAGCCGAAAAATTCCAGGTGCTTAAAGCCGCACAAACAGTTATCCTTGAAAAAATTGCAGAGCCGATTCTACTCGGGAATAAAAACAAGATATTAGCTCTCATTAAGGAGAGCGAACTTGATCTGGAGGGTGTCACGATCATTAATCCGGCAAGCGAAGAAGAATCAGGTCGCCGGGATGAACTGGCCCGACTGTTCTTTAAAAAACGTCAACGAAAGGGAATAACCCTGGATGATGCGACCGAATTAATGTTTAACAGGAATTATTTCGGAGTTATGATGGTTGAAACCGGCCAGGCGGACGGATTCTTATCAGGAATGACCACTAAATACAGTGAAACCATACGGCCTGCATTACAAATTATCGGCACAAATAATCCGGAAAAACGTATTGCCGGTATGTATATTGTATTTACCAAACGAGGGCCTATATTCTTTGCCGATACAACGGTTAATATTCAACCTTCCGGACAAACCCTGGTAGAAACCACTGTTCAGGTAGCAAAACAAATCCGGAAATTTAATATTGAACCCAGGATCGCAATGTTATCCTATTCTAATTTTGGTGCAACGGAAAGTGACAGTACTAAAAATGTTGAGGAAGCGGTTAAGATCCTCCACAGGGACCATCCCGATTTGATTGTTGACGGCGAAATGCAGGCCAACTTTGCACTAAACACTGAGCTTAGAATAAGTAAGTTCCCATTTTCCAAACTCCTCAATAAGCAGGTCAACACGCTAATATTCCCTAATCTCAGCTCGGGCAATATCGCCTATAAGCTGATGGGTGAACTCGCAGGTATGGAAATCATCGGGCCAATCCTCGTGGGCATTTGTAAACCGGTTCACATACTTCATATGGAAAGCTCTGTAAGAGAGATCGTTAATATGGCCGCAATTGCCGTTATTGATGCACAGGGCTAGTAAATATGTCATGCTGAACTTGCCTGCCCTGACGCAGGTCAGGGCAGGCAAGTTCGGAATGACTGCATACCTGACCGTAACCTATTATTTACTATTTTTAGCTGTTCATAGCTAAAAAATAAATAGTATGTATGATTACATCACGGGATTGGTCGTTGAAAAAACACCAACCTATATCATCCTTGAAACCGGCCAGATAGGATATTTTATTAACATATCCCTGAATACCTATTCCATCCTGGGCAAATCAGAATCCTGCAAGCTTTATATACACCAGATAATCCGCGAGGACGCCCACCTCCTTTTTGGATTTATCGACCAGCGGGAAAGGGAGATCTTCCGCCAATTGATCTCAGTATCAGGAGTTGGTGCCAATACAGCAAGAATGATCCTTTCATCAATGATGCCCGACGAGGTTATCCGTTCAATCAATGAAGGAGATGTATTCGCCCTGAAGAGTGTGAAAGGCATCGGAGCCAAGTCGGCACAGAGGATAATTGTCGATCTTAAGGATAAAGTGGCAAAAGTCGAACAATTAGAGGAAATATTCGAATCAAAAAGCAATACTATCCAAGAAGAATCGTTATCTGCATTAGTTAATTTAGGGTTTTCCAAAGCAATGGTTGAAAAGGTGATAAGGCAGATCCATAGCGAAAAATCTGATCTCACCGTTGAAGAATTGATCAAAGAAGCCTTGAAACGTCTCTGATTGAACCTAATCCTTAACAGGTATATTGAACAGGGTAACCAAATATCTGGCTGCTGGCAATGTTATTCTCATCCTAACATCATTTTTTGCTGTTAAGGCAGAAAGGATATCAGTTTCAATCGATTTTTCTAATGAATTATTTAGCTATTTCGCACCACAGGATACATCGGATCAGGAACCGGTAGATTTGAAGTACCCGTTCAGAAAAGATCCCAATTCACCTTTTTCGGATGTAGGAACCACTTCTCCGTTGTTCCTGCGGAATCCATCCAATATCCACTCAGAAATCATTTATGATCCTGCCACTAATTCATACGTGTTTTCAGAAAAGATAGGGCAACTGAATTACCGGCCAAGCACGACCATGTCGCTCGATGATTACAGAAAGTTTGAAATGGAGAAGGCCAAGCACGACTATTGGATACAACGCAGACTGGGTGAGACTCCCGATATGCAGTCTTCGTTCATTCCGGCCATAAATATCGGAGGTGAAGCATTCGACAAGGTTTTCGGGACAAATACCATCAATATTATTCCCCAGGGATCGGCTGAACTCATCTTTGGTTTTAACCTGTCGCGCCTCGATAATCCCACCCTTTCTGAGAAGCTGAGACGTACTCCAAGTTTCACTTTCGAAGAAAAGATCCAGATGAATGTGACCGGAACCATAGGGGATAAAATGAAACTCGGATTAAACTATAATACTGAAGCCACCTTTGAATTCGAAAACAAAACAAAGATTGAATATTCAGGCAAGGAGGATGAGATCATTAAGAAAATTGAAGCGGGAAACGTCAGCCTGCCACTATCCGGATCGCTTATTACCGGCAGCCAGAGCCTGTTTGGCCTGAAAACCGAATTACAGTTTGGCAAGCTGACGGTCACTTCAATCTTCTCCCAGCAGGAGGGTGAGACTTCGGTCATCGATGTGGAGGGAGGTGCCCAACTCAGTGAATTTGAAGTAAATATAGATGACTATGACGCCAACAGGCACTTTTTCCTGTCACACTATTTTAAAGACAACTACGACCGTGCTCTTCAAAACCTTCCCATTATCAATACCGGAATCAACATTACTAAAATTGAGGTTTGGGTAACCAACAATACCAGTAACTTTGAAAACTCAAGGAACATTGTGGCCTTCATGGACCTGGCCGAAGATCAGTCCAATGTTTTTTCACCTGCATTCACCCAGACCCCTGGTGAAAGAGGGGCCAATCCCAGGAATGGATTAAACACACAGTACCAGCAGATGACCACCACTTTCAATAATATCAGGAACATCAATATGGTGAGCAGTACGCTGCAGGGCTCAATTCCCGGATTCCTCGCAGGGCAGGATTTTGAGAAGGTGGAAAATGCGCGTAAGCTGTCGTCAAGGGAATTTACAATCAATACCAAACTGGGTTATATTTCACTGAATTCGGCCCTTAATGCGGATGAAGTCCTGGCAGTAGCCTACGAATATACCTTAAACGGAAGAACATTTAAGGTCGGGGAATTATCTTCTGACGGAATAGACGCTCCCAGTTCGTTGATCGTTAAATTATTGAAAGGAACCAACCTGACTCCGCAGCTGCCATCATGGGAGCTGATGATGAAAAATATTTATGCTATAGGTGCCTACCAGGTCAATCCCAGTGAGTTCGTACTTGAAGTTATGTATGAAGATGACAAGACGGGTACATCGATTAACTATCTGCCTGAAGGAAATATCGAAAACCAGGTATTGCTGAAAGTATTGAACCTTGATAACCTGAACGAGCAGCTCGACCCTGTTCCTGATGGAATGTTTGATTTCATTTCAGGCATAACCATCAATCCGCAGAACGGACGAATTATATTCCCGGTGCTCGAACCGTTCGGGAAATACCTTGAAAAGAAGATCGGAAAACCGGATATTGCGGAGAAATATGTCTTTAATGAGTTATATGATTCGACCAAAACCAATGCATCCCAGGTGGCCGAAAAGAATAAATTTAAGCTGGTGGGGACCTATCGCTCCTCCTCCAGCAGCGAGATAATGCTGAATGCGATGAATGTCCCGCAGGGATCTGTAGTGGTAACGGCAGGCGGTCGTCAACTGACTGAAAATGTAGACTTTACGGTTGATTATCCGTTAGGGAGGGTGACTATCATCAACCAGGGACTCCTGGAGTCGGGGACACCCATCAGGATCTCCCTGGAAAGTCAGTCTTTATTTGCAATCCAGACCAAAACGCTAGTTGGAACACATTTGAATTACAAGCTGTCGGATGATTTTAATTTAGGGGGAACTATATTAAACCTGACCGAACGACCGCTTACACAGAAAGTAAATATCGGCGATGAACCGATATCAAATACGATCTGGGGAATTAATGGATCGTACCGGAAACAGTCACAGCTTCTTACGACCCTGATCGATTACCTGCCACTGATCTCCACCAGTCAGGCATCAAACTTTACCTTTACCGGTGAATTTGCCCATCTTATCCCCGGACATTCGAGAGCCATTAAAAAGGAGGGGGTAGCATACATTGATGATTTTGAGGGTAGCCAAACATCTATCGATATGAAAAACTTTGCAGCCTGGGTCTTTTCAAGTACACCATCGGGTCGATTCCAGGAGGGTACCATGGTGAATAATTTAGAATATGGTTACAAACGGTCGAAACTATCCTACTATGTGATCGATCCACTCTTCCTGAGAAATAATTCCCTTACGCCCGGTCATATAAAATCAAATCCTGACCTGCAATCGAGCCATTTCGTCGAGGAGGTATTTGAGACAGATATTTTCCCCAACAAGGAGAATCCGAGTGGTGTCCCAACCAACCTGGCTGTATTGAACATTGCATTTAATCCGCGGGAAAAGGGACCGTATAACTATTCGCTTAACATCGACCAGAATGGATTCCTGCTTAATCCCACCGAAACCTGGGGAGGTATCATGCGGGAGATCCAGACCAATGATTTTGAGAATGCCAATGTTGAATTTATTGAGTTCTGGATGATGGATCCGTTTGTCGAAGACCCGGATCATAATGGCGGAGATCTCTATTTTAACCTGGGGGATATCTCTGAGGATATCCTCAGAGATTCAAGGAAATCATTTGAGAACGGTTTGCCCTCCACCGAGCTTGTCAATCTGGTTGATACCACAGTTTGGGGAAGGATCCCCATCTCCCAATCACTGGTTAACGCTTTTAATAATGATCCTGCATCACGGGAATACCAGGACATAGGGCTGGACGGATTGAGTGACCTGGACGAAACATCATTCTTTGTTAATTACCTCGATTCAATCCGCCTGATGTTTGGAAACAATTCTCCTGCTTATCTTGATGCACTGGATGATCCCTCGAACGATAATTTCCATTATTTCAGGGGAACAGACTATGACCGGGATGAAGTTGGAATTCTGGAAAGGTACAGGTATTATAACGGGCTTGAAAGGAACTCTCCCACCGCGGAACAAACAATTGAATCCTATCCTACAACAGGATCCACCTTACCTAATGTGGAAGATATTAACAGGGATAATACCCTTAGCGAAAAAGAAAAGTATTATGAATATCATGTCAGTCTCCGTCCACAGGACTTTGAGGTAGGATCGAACTATATAACCGATAAAGTAACCAAGATCTCTGATTTCCCGAACGGAACGAAATCGAGTGTCGACTGGTATCAATTCCGTATACCTATTAATGATTGGGAAAACAGAACAGGAGGTATCCAGGATTTTAAGTCTATCCGTTTTATGAGGATGTATCTTACCGGGTTTGATGACGCGATCATCCTTCGATTTGCCCGCCTCGACCTGGTGAGGGGAGAATGGAGAAGATATAACTACCCCCTCACCCAGGGAGGAGAAGGAATAACTTCGCCTGAACCAACCGATGGGGTACTTGATGTATCGGCAGTAAACATTGAAGAGAACGCAGGTAAAACTCCGGTTAACTATATACTACCTCCGGGCATAGACAGGGTTATAGATCCCACCAACCCGCAGCTCAGGCAATTAAACGAGCAGTCGATCCTGATGAAAGTTACCAACCTGGAAGATGGTGATGCCAGGGCAGTATATAAGAATATTTATATGGACATCAGGCAGTACAGGAAAATCCAGATGGAGGTCCATGCTGAAGCCATCGAAGACCTTGTACTGAATGACAACGACCTGGTGGCCTTTATCCGGCTTGGCTCAGACTATAAGAATAATTATTATGAATATGAAGTGCCACTCATGCTGACTCCACCGGGCAGGTACGACAATGATAACCTGAACGACCGGCGTACTGTATGGCCGGTCGAAAACAGGTTTGAAATACCACTTGAGATTTTCCAGGATGTTAAACAGGCCAGGAATGATGACATGCGTGCAGCAGGTGCTTCTGTGACCCAGAACACTATTTTCAGTTTTTTTGATAAAAAGGGAAACCGTGTAAGTGTTAAAGGAAATCCGAACCTGAGCAATGTAAGGACCATTATGATCGGTATCCGGAATCCGAGGGCCTCAGGTAATTCGCTGGAAGATGATGGTATGCCCAAATCGGGAGAGATATGGATGAATGAACTTCGCCTGACCGATTTCAATGAAGACGGTGGCTGGGCTGCCAATGCAAGAATGACTACCAAACTGGCCGACCTCGGATCACTAACTATTGCCGGGAATACCAGCACACCAGGATTCGGAAGCATTGAGAAAAAAGTAAATGAGCGATCCAAGGAGGAAGTTATTCAGTATGATATTTCATCGAACCTTGAACTTGGTAAATTCTTCCCCGAAAAATCAGGAGTCAGCATTCCCTTGTATGTTGGTTTCTCTGAGACTATTATCAATCCACAATACAATCCTCTCGACCCGGATATCCTGTTAAAATCAGCACTGAGGAATGCTGAAACCGCAAAAGAAAGAGAAGAAATAAAATACAATGCGCAGGACAGGACCACAAGGAAAAGCATCAACCTTACCAACATCAGGAAAAACAAAATGGAAGGGCAGCCCAGGTTTTACGACCTGGCAAACTGGTCGACAAGCCTGGCCTATAATGAAACCTACATGCGTAATATCAAAACCGAGTATGATTCCAGGAAAAAATACAGGGGAGCCATCGCCTATAATTTTAATACGCGTCCAAAAAATGTAGCACCCTTTGCAAAGGCAAATATATTTAAGTCGCAATACCTGAGATTGTTCAAGGACATGAATTTCTACTTCTATCCTTCACGTTTTTCTTTCCGGACAGACCTTTCGAGAGATTATAATGAAAGGCTGCTGAGGAACCTGGCTAATCCCGGGGCAAGAATAGATACCATTGTGAACAAGAACTTCCTGTGGAACAGGTATTATGATGTTAAATTCGATATCACAAAGGCGCTTAAGCTTGACTTCAGCGCAACCAACATAGCCCGGATTGATGAACCCCTGGGTGTTATGAACAAGGAGCGGGATGACTACCAGGCCAAGAAGGATTCGATTTTGCAGGAGCTCTACAGTTTTGGTCGCACTACTCATTATAACCACAGCATCAATGCGGCATATACAATCCCGATTAATAAAATACCCGTCTTGAACTGGGTAACTGCATCGGCCCGGTACAGTGCGAATTATTACTGGGATGTGGGACCTATAACGCCCGACACCATTGAGCTTGGCAATACGATAAAAAATTCGAATAACCTTCAGTTAAATGGCCAGCTGAACATGCTGAACCTGTATAACAAGGTACCTTATCTGAAAAAGGTAAACGAAAAATTCCGGTCCGGATTCCGCCAGCCGAGTAAAGAAAAACGTACGAAGGAGGTCAGGTATGAAAACGATGGATTATTCCTGAGGGCAAATCGTGGCCGCTCGGTCTCTCATAATTTGAAAACCGAAAACGTAAAGGTCACCTTTTACGATGAGAACGGACAGGAGATTGAGGGTGATCTGGAGGTTACAGGGCCTAACCGGATAATATTCACAGCAAAGGAGGACTACCGGAATGTAAGGTGCGAGATAGTCGGGACTATTGAGCTGGGTGATCATCCGTTGATCATCATTGCAGATTATACCAGTAAACTCCTTATGGGTGTTCGTAATGTCTCTATCTCCTATTCCCAGGGTCAGGGATCCCTTCTGCCAGGCTATCTTCCAACCACGAGTGCATTTGGAATGGAAAGTTACCAGGGGAATATGGCCCCCGGGTGGCCGTTTGCACTTGGATACCAGGATCCCCGGTTCCCACAGAGGGCTATTGAAAACGGTTGGTTATCAAGAGATTCACTCCTGAACTCACCCTTTGTAATGAATTTCACCAATACCTTTAATTTCAGGGGAACGGTTGAGCCATTGCCCGGATTCCGTATTGATCTGACCGCCAACAGGAGTTTTGCTCAAAATACCAATGAATACTATATTGCCGACATTAATGGAAATTTCCCCGACAGTACCCGCAGCAGGCAGATTACCGGTAATTTCAGCATGTCATATATCACATGGGGGACAGCATTTGAGAAGGTCCACAGCGATGAGGAATTTGCCTCTCAGGTATTTGAGAAATTCAAGAACGAGTACAGGCTTATCATATCAGAACGTCTCGCTTTTCGACGGGCCGAAGGAGGTGACTATATTCCTGTACCTGATGATTCAACAGGCTTTTACCCGGGTTTTGGATCCAATTCCCAGGAGGTATTGATACCGGCCTTTATGGCAGCATACGGGAATAAAAGTGCTAGAAAGATTACCCTTAGCGCATTCCCTTCTGTAACCCAGATACTCCCTAACTGGCGGATAACATTCGATGGACTATCGAAAATTCCATTTGTAAAGAAATTCTTCAGGTCAATAAACCTGAATCACTCTTACAGATCTTCCTATAATGTAGGTAGTTACATCTCTAATCCGTTTTTCTTTGAAAACTCAGATGGATTTGTCGATTTAAGGTCGATAGACCTTAATAACAACTTTTATTCACCCAACGAGATAAGTAACGTATCCATCAACGAGCAATTCAGTCCGCTCATCAGTATTGATATGAATTGGCTGAACAGCCTTACAACCAGGTTTGAGATCAAGAAATCGAGGTCACTCGCCCTGAGCCTGGCCAATAACCAATTGAATGAAGTATCGAGCAATGAAATTGTCATTGGAGGGGGCTACCGGTTCAGTGAGGTTCCGCTTATTTTCAACCTGCCGGGAGGTGGTCAGCAGTCGCTTACCAGTGATCTGAATGTAAGGACCGACCTGTCGATTCGTGATAATCGGACCATTATTCGGAAACTCACTGAAGAGCCTGATCAGATAACTGCCGGACAGCGTGTAATCAAAATCAATTTCACTCTCGATTATGTGCTCAGTGATCGATTCAACCTTAGATTATTTTTCGATCGTGTTGTCAACAAACCCTTCGTCTCACTCAGCTACCCAACAGCTAATACCAATATTGGTTTCAGCATCAGGTTTACACTCGCTCAATAGGATCCGTTGTCATTCCGAACTTAATTCGGAATCTAATAGATCCTGAAACAAGTTCAGGATGACTATACAAGAAAAAATAGTAAATTTAGTCCATTATTTAAATCATATATCCTATGAACATACCTGATAACCTGAAGTACACTGAAAAGCATGAATGGCTGCGCATGGAAGGCGATGAAGCCTTTATTGGAATAACCGAATATGCACAGGGTGAGCTGGGCGATATAGTCTTTGTTGAGATAGAGACAGAAGGAGAAAAGTTGGCTGCTGGAGATGCTTTTGGTACTATCGAAGCGGTGAAAACAGTTTCCGATCTGTTTATGCCAGTAGCTGGTGAAGTACTCGAATTAAATGCAAAACTGGAAGATGAGCCTGAACTGGTCAACAAGGATCCTTTTGGAGAAGGGTGGATGATCAGGATAAAGTTGGATAATGCAGCTGAGATAGGAGAACTTTTATCCGCAGATCAGTATACTGCGTTGATCTCTGCCTGAAGGAAGGCTATAATTTCTTTTTAACTTCAGTTTCTTTATAACCTTCAATGATATCGCCGGCTTTGATATCGTTGAAGTTTTCGATATTCAGACCGCATTCGAGTCCTGGTCCAACTTCCTTCACATCATCTTTAAATCGCTTGAGTGATCCAAGCATACCGGTATAGACCACAATTCCTTCACGGATTACCCTAACCTTGGTACTTCTTGTTATTTTTCCTTCTTTCACCATACAACCGGCGATAGTACCAACTTTTGTGATCTTGAAAGCCTCGAGCACTTCCAGTGTGGCTACAATATCTTCCTTTATCTCGGGAGAGAGCATTCCTTCCATGGCTGCTTTGACTTCCCCGATGGCATCATAAATAACGGAATAAAGGCGGATATCGATTTCTTCTTTCTCAGCAAGTCTTCTTGCATCCAGAGATGGCCGTACCTGGAATCCGACAATAATGGCATTGGAGGCGGCAGCCAGCATAACATCCGTATTGGATATCTGACCTACAGCTTTATGGATAACGTTAACCTGAATTTCTTCAGTTGATAGTTTGACCAGCGAATCAGTAATAGCCTCAATCGATCCGTCAACGTCACCTTTGACAATGATATTCAGCTCCTGAAAATTGCCAATGGCTATTCTCCGTCCGATCTCATCCAAAGTGATATGTTTGTGGGTTCTCGTTTCCTGTTCACGCTGCAATTGTTCTCTTTTGTTGGCAATTTCCTTTGCTTCTCTGTCGGTTTTCATCACATGAAAGCGGTCACCCGACTGTGGAGCACCGTTCAAACCGAGGATCAGGATTGGCATAGAAGGTCCTGCTTCATCCACCTTCTGGTTTCTTTCATTATACATCGCCTTGATATGCCCGTAGTATGTTCCTGCAAGCACCAGGTCCCCAATGTGTATGGTTCCGTTTTCAACCAATACAGTAGCCACAAATCCACGTCCCTTATCCAATGTTGATTCAATGACGGTCCCAACGGCAAGACGGTCAGGATTTGCTTTCAGATCGAGCATTTCAGCTTCGAGTAATACTTTCTCGAGCAGCTCGGCAATATTAAGACCATTCTTGGCTGATATTTCCTGTGATTGATATTTTCCACCCCAATCTTCTACGGCCAGGTTCATATTGGCAAGTTCTTCTTTTATCTTATCCGGATTTGCTGAAGATTTATCAATCTTATTAATAGCAAATACAATGGGTACACCGGCGGCCTGGGCATGATTGATTGCTTCAACGGTTTGAGGCATGATACCATCATCGGCAGCCACTACAATAATAACAACGTCAGTGGCCTGTGCACCCCTGGCACGCATTGCAGTAAATGCTTCATGACCTGGTGTGTCCAGGAACGATATCTGGCGTCCGTCATCTAATTGCACACTATAGGCACCAATATGCTGGGTAATACCTCCTGCTTCACCGGCCACAACATTGGCACTCCTTATATAGTCAAGCAATTTGGTCTTACCATGATCAACATGGCCCATTACAGTAACAATAGGTGGTCGCGGTTTCAAATCATCGGGATCATCCTTCAGTTCTTCGAGAATGTTTTCCTGAAAATCTGCACTAACAAATTCAACTGAATAGTCAAATTCTTCTGCAATCAGGATCAAAGTTTCTGCATCAAGGCGCTGATTAATGGAAACAAACAGTCCAAGTTCCATGCACTTTGAAATCACATCATTAGCTTGAATACTCATCATGGATGCAAGCTCACTGACAGATACGAATTCCGTTACCTTCAGAATGTTTTTCTCATCTTCTTGTTTTTGAAGCTCTTTCTGCAGTTTCTGGCTTGCGGCATCCCTTTTTTCGCGCCGGTACTTCGAAGCCTTTGATTTACCTTTAGTGGTGAGCCTGGCAAGTGTATCTTTAATTTGCTGCTGTACTTCTTCCTCACTGACTTCATGCCTGGTGGAGCGTTTCTTCTTCTTACCTGTCCTTTTATCGGTCCTGTCAGTATCTGCAGTATCAGATTTTTTCTTAACATCGACCCTTCCTGTAGAATCTTTTACGATCCGCTTTCTCCTTCTCCTTTTTGCCGCAGCCTCATCCTCTTTTTCCTTTGATTCTTTGGCAGGCAGGTCGATTTTACCTACTACAGTCGGACCGGATAACTTTTCAACATCAGAGCTTGTAAATTCAACCTCATCTGCAATTTCCTCATCCTTAGTTACATCATCTTCGACTTTTTCAGTTTCGGCTGTTTTTGCCTTTTTTGTCTGGCTCTTCCTGGCTTCTTCCTTGGCTGCTTTTTCTTCCTCTTTCTCTTTTTTGGTTTTCCTTGCAGGCCTGGTTTTCTGGTTCATTGATTCAAGATCAATTTTACCGATGACTTTCAGGTCAACCTCTGATTTTATCTCTTCCGGCTCTTCCTCTTTCTTTGGTTTCACCTTAGCAGCTTCAGCTTCCTTTTCGGCCTTTTTGGCTTTTTCCTCTTTTTCAAAACCGGCCTTGGCAACAGTTTTATCTTCCGGTTCAGATGTATCTTCATCAATGATAGCCGAACCGGTAGTATCCTTGATAAGAAATTCCTCTTCTTTCTCCGAAACCTGGCTGCGGCCCTGTCCCAAATCATTTATGGAAATTGTTTCCTTCTTATCCCTCAGGTTCTTAAGATTGAGCCGCTCCGATTCCTTTTTCGCACTGAAATCTGAACTATATTCCGCCACCAGGATCTCATAGATATCGTCTGTTATCTTGGTATTCGGATTTGAGTCGATATCATACCCCTTCTTGTGAAGAAATTCAACAATTGTGTTGATCCCCACATTAAATTCCCTCGCTATTTTACTCAATCGTGTTGCTTTACCTTCTATCATTTGCGCCAGACTTATTATTCAAACCAATCCTTCAAGGTTTTTTTCAAACCCGTAAATATAAGACTATTCAAATAAATTAATCAAATTCGGCCTTCAATATTTGAATTACATCCTTTATCGTTTCTTCTTCTAAATCAGTTCTTTTAACCAGATCTTCCATTGACAGGTCGAGTACACTTTTAGCCGTATCGCATCCGATCGATTTAAATTCATCGATGACCCAGCTTTCAATTTCATCTGCAAACTCCTCAAGATTAACATCTTCCTCATCTTCTGCCACGGCTTCGCGATACACATCAATCTCATAATCTGTCAACTGGCTGGCAAGGCGAATATTAAGTCCTCCCTTACCTATAGCCAGTGAAACTTCGTTGGGTTTAAGGTATACTTCGGCAGTATTATTCTCATCATTGATCTTTATGCTTGTGATCTTTGCAGGGCTCAGCGACCTTTGAATGAACAATTGGGTATTCGTAGTGAAATTGATCACATCGATGTTTTCATTTTTTAACTCCCTTACGATGCCATGTATACGAGATCCTTTCATCCCGACGCACGCTCCTACAGGATCGATCCTCTCATCATAAGATTCAACGGCTACTTTAGCCCTTTCACCCGGGATCCTGACAATTTTTTTAATCGTGATGAGTCCATCGAATATTTCCGGCACTTCGAGTTCGAATAACCGCTCCAGGAAAACCGGTGATGTTCTCGAAAGTATGATCAACGGATTGTTATTCCTCATCTCCACCTTTATGACCACTGCCCGGATGGTATCTCCTTTGCGGAAATAATCTGAAGGTATTTGATCAGATTTGGGCAGGATGAGTTCGTTGCCTTCATCATCAAGCACAAGTATTTCTCTTTTCCAAACCTGGTAAACTTCCCCTGTGATAATTTCACCGATCCTGTCTTTGTATTTCGCATATACATTATTCTTCTCCAGGTCAAGGATCCTTGAAGTCAGGTTCTGCCTCAGGCTTAAAATGGCACGGCGGCCAAAGTCATGCAGCCTAACCTCATCCGTTACATCTTCCCCGATTTCATAATCCTCATCAATTTTTTTTGCATCCGATAAAGCAATCTGAATATTTGGATCTTCCACTTCCTTGTCCTCAACCACTTCGCGGTTTCTCCAAATCTCAAAATCGCCCTTATCGATATTGATGATTATGTCAAAGTTTTCATCTGTGCCATAGCGCTTTAATAACATGCTCTTAAAAACATCTTCCAGCACTGTCATCATGGTCGCCCTGTCAATATTTTTCAGTTCTTTGAACTCAGAAAAAGTATCAATCAGGTTAATGCTTTCCATTGCTTTTTCTCCCTTTTTTTAAAATTTAATAATAACTTTAGTCGATTGAATCTCATCAAATGAGATCTTCTTATCTTCAATCTGCTTCACTTTCTTTTTGTCACTCTTTACCCTCCCCGAAATACGAACAATAATGAATTCTTCATCGGCAGTTATCAGTTCCCCTGTATAATTCTCATTATCATTGGTAACTACAGTAACCTCCCGTCCGATGTTCTGAACGTATTGCTGAAAAACTTTCAATGGGGAACCTACTCCAGGTGAAGACACCTCCAGCTCAAAATCTTCCCCGTCCCTGTCCAGCTCCGATTCAAGGTATTTGCTGACCTTCACACATTCATCCATCTTAATCCCCTTCTCATTGTCGATCAATACCTTAATACGATTATCTGACCTGATCGATAGGTCAACCAGGAACATACCCGATTGTTCAAGAACCGGCATTAAAACAGACTTTATTTTTTCGATCTTATACAAGCCGTATGTCAATAAAATAGGGGACTTACGTCCCCCAATCACCAAAAACATCCCTTCTGTCGAGTTGCAAAAGTATGAATAATCACTGAATATTCAAAATCTTGTCTTATGCCTGTTATCAGTACATTTCAGGTGATTTAAATTATTAGATGATGTGGATCATTCCCTATGGATACTTTTTTTTACCTTTATTCCGTTTATATCAGATGTACAAGTTGGACAAATCCACTTCAACCATAGTGAGCAACCATACTTCCAACAAGAGGAAAATTATCAACGATCCTGTTCATGGTTTTATACAAATTAACGCGGATATCCTTTTTGATATTATAGAAAATCCTCATTTTCAGAGACTTCGAAGAATAAAGCAACTTGGACTGACACATTATGTTTATCCCGGCGCCACGCATTCACGCTTTCAGCATGCCCTCGGATCATTTCATTTAATGAATACTGCAATCAATGTATTGAGACAAAAAGGGCATGAGATCACCATAGACGAAGAGGAGGCTGCCAGCCTCGCAATTTTGTTGCATGATGTTGGTCATGGTCCATTTTCACACACCCTCGAAAGCACCATAATTCAGGGTATTCATCATGAACAATTGTCACTGTTGTTTATGCATTCCATAAACCGGGAAATGAATGGAGCGCTCGACCTGGCAATATCTGTTTTCAGGAATGAATACCATAAAAAATTCCTGCATCAGCTGGTTGCCAGTCAGTTGGATATGGACCGGCTCGATTACCTGAAAAGAGACAGCTATTTTACCGGTGTTACTGAAGGTGTTATTGGATCCGACAGGATAGTGAGGATGCTCAATGTTGTTGATGACAAACTGGTGGTTGATATCAAAGGCATTTATTCAGTTGAAAAATTCCTGATTGCCCGTCGTCTTATGTACTGGCAGGTATATTTTCATAAGGCAGCCATTGCAGCCGAGTTGCTTCTCCAGAAAATATTGATCCGGGCACGTTCACTGGCATTGATGGATGATGATGTTTTCTGCTCCACGCCCCTGAGGTTTTTTCTATACAACAAGGTGGAGCAGGCTGATTTTCAAGGAACAAACGATATAAGCCGGGCGGATGAACAGCAGGATGCATTGAGCCTTTTTGCCCGTTTGGATGATAATGATATCATGACCTCGGTAAAAGAATGGATCAACCATCGTGATCCGGTGCTTTCAAGAATGTGTTACAACCTGACAAACAGGAATCTATGCAGAATTGACCTGCAATCAGAACCTTTTTCCCTGGAATCGGTTGAGAAAATCAGGAGGGCCGTACAGGAAAGATATGAAATAAAGGATGATGAAGTGAATTTCTTTGTCGAAACAAATACCATTTCCAACAGTGCATACAGTGCTTTGGACGATAAAATCCAAATCAGGTATAACGACGGGTCACTTAAAGACATATCCGAGGCATCAGAACTGTTAAATCCTTCTGCACTTTCGGGAGCAACAACGAAACATTATTTGTACTTTCCTAAAGAGGTGAAAATTGACTAACTTGACTAGATTGAGCTAAATTGACTAAAATTTTGTATTAACTTATTAGAAGATACCTGGCAACTAGTACCTAGTAACTAGCAACTTAGATTTTGAATATGTATTAAATTTGATAAAACCATGGAATTTTCAGCCAAACAAATAGCAGAACTTGTACAGGGAGAGATCGTTGGGAATCCGGATACCAAAGTGAACAATGTTTCAAAGATAGAGGAGGGGAAGCCGGGGACCTTGTCTTTTCTTGCCAATCCCAAGTATGAGAAATATATTTATGAGACAAGTTCATCGATAATATTAATAAATGAATCATTCGAACCAGAGAAACCAATTTCAGCAACCCTTATCAAAGTGAAAAATGCGTATGATGCTTTTGCCAGACTACTGGAACTGTATGATCAGATGAAACCAAAGAAACAAGGCATCAGCCCGATGGCCAGCATCCACGATACGTCAGAAGTAGCTGAAGATGCCTATATTGGTGATTTCGTCTGCATTTCACAAGATGCTAAGATTGGTAAAAATGTTAAGATCTATCCCCAGGTTTATTTAGGAGATAATACTGAAGTGGGTGACAATACTATTATATATCCCGGGGTGAAGGTCTATAGCGATTGTAAGATAGGTGCCAACTGCATCATCCACGGAGGGGTTATCATTGGTTCTGACGGATTTGGATTTGCCGGCCAGGAAGAGCGACATTATAAGAAAATCCCCCAGCTGGGCAATGTAGTAATCGAGGATGAAGTTGAAATTGGAGCCAACGTGACCATAGACAGGGCGACAATGGGCTCAACAATCATAAGAAGGGGTGTAAAAATTGATAACCTGATCCAGATAGCGCACAATGTGGAGATCGGTGAAGATACAGTGGTGATTGCCCAGGCAGGCATTGCCGGATCAACTAAGATCGGCAGGAAATGCATCATAGCCGCACAGGCAGGTATTGTAGGTCACCTGGATATTGAAGATGAAGTGATCATTGGGGCACAGGCCGGAGTCTCACGCAGCCAGAAAAAAGGAGCCATAGTCCTTGGGTCACCTGCATTCCCAATCAATGAATTCAGAAGATCAAGTGCAATTTTTAAAACCCTTCCTGAACTGCGCAATATGGTACTGGAATTGCAGCGGGAGGTAGCTAAACTTAGCAGTGAGCAGTGAGTGGTAAGTGGCAGATGTGATGAGGAAACAATTTAAAACAAATAATAGGATACCACACTCACCTCCCAAACCCTTTGCCCGCGACTCACGACTCACATCGATTTACGATTCACGACTCACGGTTCACGATTTTTTGTATATTGCGTGCTTTAAATTCTGTTGATACTAGAAACGTCAATGATACTATTTTTTTTAATCATAAAATCACCAAAGTGATGATTAAAAAAAATCATACGAGAGCAAAGCGGTTGTCCCGGGTACTCGGGATTCTCAAATTTTTAATGAATTTATTTTTCAGATAATTACAAGAATTTAAACGGATGAAATGGCCAAAAAGCAGAAAACACTTAGCAAACCTGTAAGTTTCTCTGGAAGGGGTCTGCATACAGGTGTGGAGGTTGAGATGACACTTTCACCTGCACCGGAAGATCACGGGTTTCAATTTGTCCGCACCGATCTTAATGACAGACCTGTTATCAAGGCTTTTGCTGAAAATGTTGTTGAAACTTCGAGGGGTACCACACTCGAAGAGGATGGGAACCGTGTGAGTACCATTGAACATGTAATGGCATCATTGATGGGAACGGGTGTTGATAACTGCCTGATTGAAATGAATGGACCTGAAGCCCCCATCCTTGATGGCAGCTCAAAATATTTTACAGAAGAAATCTTAAAGGCAGGCCTAAAGGAGCAGAATGAACCAAGATCTGTTTTTATTATTGAAGAAAAAATTGAATACAAGGATGAGAAAAACGGCATTGAGATAATTGCTTATCCTGATGAAAAATTCAGCATAGACGTAAAGATAGATTATAACTCCAAGGTACTGGGTTTCCAGTATGCCAATATGGACAGTTACGATAACTTTGTTGAAGAACTGGCTCCGGCTCGTACATTCGTTTTTCTTCATGAGCTGGAATTCCTGTTGAAAAACAACCTGATCAAGGGAGGTGATGTGGATAATGCCATTATAATAATCGACAGGAAGGTATCACAACCGGAACTCGACAGGTTAGCTGCCTTATTTAACAAACCCAAGGTAAAGGTTCAACCCGAGGGAGTTCTGAATAATATAAAGCTGAATTTCAGCAATGAACCTGCACGTCATAAATTACTTGATATTTTGGGTGACCTCTCGCTGATTGGACAACCAATCCAGGGAAGGATCATAGCAACGCGTCCCGGGCATTATGCCAATAACCAGTTTGCCCGCCTGGTTAGAAATATCATCAAAAAAGACAAAATAAAAAAAAAGGCCCCCAAGTATGATCTGAACGAAGCACTCCTCGATGTAAATCAGATCATGGAAATCATGCCCCACCGTCATCCTTTCTTGCTTATTGACAGGATCCTTCACCAGGATGAAAAGACTGTTATCGGACTGAAAAATGTCACAATAAACGAAGGGTTTTTCCAGGGCCATTTCCCCAAAGAACCCGTTATGCCCGGTGTCCTCCAGGTTGAAGCCATGGCTCAGGTAGGCGGAATCCTTGTATTAAATACGGTTCCCGATCCCGAAAATTACAGCACTTACTTCCTCAAAATAGATAATGTAAAATTTAAGAAAAAGGTAGTTCCGGGTGACACCCTGGTTATCAAAATGGATCTTCTTGAACCCATCAGAAGAGGGATTGCCCATATGTTCGGTCAGGTCTTTGTCGGCGATAATCTTGTATCCGAAGGAGACCTGATGGCCCAGATTGTGAAAGAATAAATGTTGCTGGTTACTAGTTGCTAGTTAACGAAATTATGTTTTAAAATCTATATTTATTATACTATTCCAAATTCATAAAATCTTCTTTGAAGTAACAACTAACTCAATACCTAGTACCTAATAACCAGCACCTAGTAACTTATATTACATGAATCAATCCGTTGCAAACATTCACCCCGAAGCCAAAATTGGAAAAAACGTAATCATTGAACCATTTGCCACCATTGGTAAGGATGTAGAAATAGGTGATGGAACCTGGGTCGGACCAACCGCCGTTATCATGGATGGCGCCAGGATCGGTAAAAATTGTAAAATATTTCCTGGTGCTATTGTTTCTGCTATACCACAGGATTTAAAATATGCCGGAGAGTATTCTCTCCTTGAGGTGGGTGATAATACAACCATCAGGGAGTTCTGTACGGTTAACCGGGGGACAAAGTCCACCGGGAAAACAGTTATCGGGGACAATACACTTCTTATGGCCTATGTTCATGTGGCCCACGATTGTACTATCGGCAACCAATGTGTACTGGTAAACGGAGCCACCCTGGGCGGGGAAGTGATAGTCGATGATTGGGCTATCATCAGCGCACAAAGTATCATTCATCAGTTTTGCAGCGTGGGAAAGCATGTAATGATAAGCGGTGGCTCAAAGATGGGAAGAGACGTCCCACCCTATGTTACTGCTGCCAGGGATCCGCTGTCTTACTATGGAGTAAATTCCATCGGGTTGACCAGACGAAATTTTACCAAAGAAAAAATTGCCGAAATCCAGGATATTTACAGGGTACTTTTCCAGAAGGGTTACAATATTACCAATGCCGTGGAGATAATTAAGAAAGATTTTCCGGAATCTGAGGAAAAAACCGAGATCCTTACTTTCATAAAAAAATCAAGAAGAGGATTGATAAAAGGAATCGGTAGTGATGATCAGGTCGAAATAGGCTGATTCATAGCATCCCAGCCGGAAGCCTTGAGTTCAATTTCACTCCCGCCTGTAGTAATCCACTTGCATCCTTCCTCCTTATCAACAGTGTGACCCAGCACCGAAATGCCATCCATTTTGTCCACCTGGTCCATCATTTCAACAGGGAGGGTAAAAAGCAGTTCATAATCATCTCCGCCGTTAAGGGCACAAATGACAGGCTCCATGTTCAGTTCGCGGGCAGTCTTGTCTGCTTCCACATCAACAGGAATCCGGTCCTGGAATATTTTACACCCAACGCCTGATTGCCTGCAGATATGTAACAGGTCGGAAGATAATCCATCCGAAACATCGATCATGGCGGTAGGCAAAATGCCTTTATCCTGAAAAACTTCGAAAATATCTTTCCGGGCCTCTGGCTTCAACTGCCGTTCAATCAGGTAAGTATATTTATCCAGCACAGGCTGAATAGTGGGGTCCGATTCAAATATTTTTCTTTCCCTTTCAAGGATCTGCAATCCAAGGTATGCTGCACCCAGGTTTCCCGACACACAGATCAGGTCGTTCTTTTTGGCCCCATTCCTGTAAACCAGCTTCTGCTTCGGAGCATATCCAACTGCAGTGATACTTATCAGCATCCCTGTCATTGAAGAGGATGTATCCCCTCCCACCAGGTCAACCTTATACTGTTCACAGGCCAGCTTAATTCCCTGGTAGAGCTGCTCAATGGCCTGGAGCGAGAATTTACCTGATAATCCAATGGACACAGTAACCTGGGCAGGCTTTGCATTCATGGCATAAATATCACTCAGGTTGACAACAACAGCCTTATATCCAAGATGTTTCATCGGGTGATAAACAAGGTTAAAATGAATCCCTTCCAGTAACAGATCTGTCGTCAGGACCATCTTATTTTCCCCGTGATCAATCACTGCAGCATCATCACCAATCCCCTTCACACTGCTTTTTTGGGTTAGTTTAATTTTGCCTGTAAGATGTTCGATGAGTTTGAATTCCCCCAGCTCTGAAAGTGTTGTTATTTTTTTCTTTTCTGGCATCCGGCAAGGGTGTTATATGACGGTTAAATCAAAGTAAAATTGACCAAAATTAATTTAGATTTAGT
>CAYZEZ010000024.1:0-26476 GCA_964477295.1 uncultured Bacteroides sp.
TCTCCCGGCATCTTCGGCATAAAATTCAACATCTTCCACAAACTTCCTGGCATACTTAACCGCATCAATGGCTCGCTGAAGAATCTCGTCCTGGTTTGATTTCAGTTTATAGTTTATATGGTAATATGAAGTACCTATTCCAGTGTGTATCCTTGGGCGTTCTGCATGTTTCAGGGCATCGGCTGCCACTTCAATATCTTTCTTCACTGCCCTGGTAAGTCCGCAAATTACAGGTTTCCGGATTACTTTAGAGATTTCAACCACTGAATTAAAATCTCCCGGGCTGGAAATAGGAAAACCTGCCTCAATCACATCCACTCCCAGGGCCTCCAAAGCCCTGGCCACTTCAATTTTTTCAATAGTATTTAACTGGCAACCAGGGACCTGTTCCCCGTCGCGTAACGTGGTATCAAAAATATGTACTTTTTCTGCAGCCATGAGTGTAAAGATTTAGATCACATCGGTAAGTTCTTTCAAGTGATTTGTAGTTAAGAAATGATGTTAAATTCACAAAAAAACAAAATAATAAGGCCATTCCAGGTAAACCGAGAATGGCCTTATATATATTTTTATTTATTTTATACCATTCTCAGTCGTTCCCTTCAATAAGGGCCAAAATAAGAATGAGGCTAATGGTATAAATGTTTGTCATGTCAATAAATAACTGGGTAAAGATATTTATAATAAATGAAAAACAAAAATCGTAGGTTGTGAGCAGGAATACATGGGTGTGACGTGACAAAATTTTGCTGATAACCATATCGGCAGATCACATCCACCACTAACTATTTAAATTCCTTCATAAGTTGCTCAACCCAGTTCTTCACCCGTTCTGTGTTCATTGAGCCCTGCGATTCAAAATCAATGCCCAGTCCACAAAACTGATCCCCCCGCAGTGCCCGGGAGCTCTCGAATGAATAGCCCCTGGTTGAAGTAAAACCAACCAGCCGGGCTCCCTGATCTTCAAATATTTCTGCCAGCAGACCTAATCCATCAAGAAAATTTTCAGGATACCCTTTCTGATCGCCTAAACCATACAGTGCAATTTTTTTATCTTTCAGATCCATATCCTCAATATCCGGAACAAATTCATCCCAATAATTTGGCAGTTCACCATCAAACCAGGTAGGAACTCCGCAGATGATATTGTTGAATGAGGTGAATTGTTCTGATGTGATTTCCTCCACATTTATGGCTTCAATAATATCCTCTCCGAAAGCTTCCTTTACTCTTTCCGCCACACGGGCAGTTTTATTTGCATTGAAACTGTAGAAAAGACCAACTTTGTTCATAACTATTTATTTATCAGCATAATATCTGTTTAATTAGTAAGCCAGAAGATCGACAGCAGCTGCATAGATTTTGTCTGTATTTGGAAGGATTGCCTTTTCGAGTATCCTGTTGAATCCAACCGGTGTAAATGTTGATCCCACTCTTTTTACCGGACCATCGAGATACTCAAATGCTTCATCCATGATCATGGCTGCTAATTCACCGCCAAATCCCGAGAATACCTTGTCTTCATGCACTATAAGTGCTTTCCCCGTCTTCTTCACCGAGGCCAGAACAGTCTCCTTATCAAGCGGCACCAGCGACCTCAGATCAATTACTTCAATGGCGGCATTATTCTCCTTTTCCAGCCGTTCGGCAGCCTCAAGGCAGAAATGGGTTGTATTGCCATAGGTAATCATTGTAAGATCCCCTCCTTCCCTTCTGATCCTTGCCTTGCCAAAAGGCACCTCAAAATCGTCAGGTACAGGAGTAGCTGCTTTTGGAGCATTATACAGTGCTTTCGGTTCCATAAACATGGTCATACCCTTTGAGCGCAGAGATGTCCTGAGCAATCCTGCGGCATCATCCGCAAAAGAAGGGTAAACCACGCGTACGCCCGGTAATGTGGTAATGGTACCTTCAATGGTCTGAGAATGATACAATCCGCCGCCAATATAACCCCCGGAAGCCAACCTCACTGTTATATTAGGAGCAAACTGTCCTTTCGAACGCCAGTAATCATGTGTAGTATCGACAAACTGTTCCATGGCCGGCCAGAAGTAATCGGCAAACTCGGCTCCTTCAACGACAACCCTGATCTTTTCGTTAAACCTGCTCATCCCATTAGCTGTTCCCATAATATAATCCTCTGCGATGGGTGCATTGAATATCCGTTCCTTTCCAAACTCCTGCTGCATTCCCTTGGTTACATTAAATATCCCGCCTTTTTCCTTATGTGCCACATCCTGTCCCCACAGGTAAGTATCGGGATTTAGCCTGAACTCAGCTTTTAATACTTCATTCAGCGCCTCGATCAATTTTATCGGTTCGCCTTTGTGCTGGTGAAGGCCATCCGGATATTTCTCAGCAGCATATGGCTCAGGAATTACAAAATCGAAAATCGATTCAGGTGTTGGATCGGGTGCAGCCATGGCTGTTTTGTGGGCTTTTTTTACAATTTCCTTCGACTCTTCCTCGATCTTTTCGATCTCCTCCAGGGTAAACCTGTTGTATCTCAGGAGAAGTCTCCTGAACTTGGCCAGCGGATCATAGAGGTTTACATAATTCAGTTCAAAATCGTCCCTGTATAATTCATGCCGGTCAGAATTGGAATGTGAATGGATCCTTACGCAGTTGGCCTGAACGATTACCGGGTGATCATGTTCCCGGATATATTCTTTGGCTGCAGTGAGGGTATTCATTGAATCGAAAACATCCTTGCCATTGCAGTGGTAGATTTTCAGGTTTTTGAACCCGGTGAAATTATTGGCCACTTTCCTTCTGGCAGTCTGGTCCTTCTTAGGGACAGAGATACCATAACCGTTATCCTGGATTACAAAAAGCACGGGCAATTTCTCATTGGTTGCTCCATTAATGGCTTCGTAAACATAACCTTCAGATACAGAGGATTCTCCCTGTGAACTGATAGCTACTCCTTTGGTTCCATACCTCTTCATGGCCCGGGCCACTCCAACAGCCTGGGATGCATGATTGCCTGTGCAACTCGATACATTATGAACGTTCCACTCAGGCTTGGCAAAGTGATTTGACATATGCCTGCCGCCGCCGGCGACATCCACATCCTTTGATATGCCATTAAAAATAATCTCCTCAGCAGTCATACCGGCTGAAATAGAAGTAAGCATATCCCTATAGTAAGGGAACAGGTGATCGTATTCACGATCAAACACCTGGCCTATAGCAAGTTGTATTCCATCATGCCCTGCGTAGGGAGCATGGTACGACCAACCGATAGCCTGCTTCAGATAATTTGGAGCCCTGTCGTCAAGGATCCGCCCCAGGGTCATTAACCTGAACCATTTTTCAAGTGTCTCCTTATCTGTATGTTTAATATGATATTTTTTTTCCTTACTCATATTTAATTGCATAACATGTATAGTTTTTCAGATTGACCTGGTACTGTCAAATTCTTCAATATAATCGGCAAGCTTTCTCAGGAAGGCTCCTCCGTATGCCCCATCGATGATCCTGTGATCATAGGAAAGGGAAAGAAACATTTTATACCGTATTCCAATGATATCACCTGTGGGTGTTTCAATTACTGCCGGTTTTTTCTCAACGGTTCCAATGGCCAGGATGGCGGCCTGGGGCTGATTAATAATGGGTGTCCCCATCACATTACGGAAAGTGCCAAAGTTGGAGATTGAAAATGTACCTCCCTGGATATCATCCGGACCCAGCTTGTTATTCCTTGCCCTGTCGGCAAGTTCATTCAGCGACTTGGTAATGCCCAGCAGGTTAAGCTGGTCGGCCTGTTTGATAACGGGAACGATAAGGTTTCCTGTCGGGAGTGCAACAGCTATACCCAGATTAACATTTTTGCGGATAATGATTTTATCTCCGTCAAGAGAACTATTGATCATAGGATAATCCCTGATCGCCTTAATAATGGCTTCAAGGAAAACAGGAAGGAAAGTGATCTTTTCCTTTTCTCGCTTCAGAAACTCATCCTTGATACGGTTTCTCCAAAGGACCACATTGGTCGCATCTGCCTCAATCATATTGGTAACATGGGGTGAAACCCGTTTTGACATTACCATATGGTCGGCGATAAGCTTCCTCATCCTGTCCATCTCAATGATCTCATCCCCTGCTGATACAGAAACAGACACTTTAGGTTTATCGGGTGACTTAGAGGTCTCCTCTGCGGGTTTAAGATCAGGTTTGGAGGCAACATAAGACAACGGTTTGGCTGGTTCGGTCCTGGCCTCAATATATGCCAGTACATCATTTTTCCTGACCCTTCCGCCACGTCCGTTGCCTGTAATTGTATCAAGCTCCTGCATGGAAATACCCTCCTCCCTGGCAATCTTAAGTACCAGTGGGGAGTAGAATTTACCGGTTCCGGAAGATTTTTGCACCTGTTCGCCGGTTTGTACGACAGGTTTCTCACCGGTGACCGATGGTTCTTTTTGATCTTCCCCGTCCACTGGTGGTTCTTCTGCCACTTCACCAGGTTCTCCTGCTGCAGCTACCATAGCTTCACCGCCCGTATCTATGAGGGCAATGACAGTGCCAACCGCAACGGTTTCATCCTTTTGAAATAAAATTTTGGCAACAGTACCGGAAACAGGACTGGGTATTTCAGAGTCGACCTTTTCAGTCGCGATCTCGAGCAGAACATCATCATCTTCAACTGTATCACCCACATTAACAAACCATTTAATAATGGTTGCTTCCTCAACACTTTCGCCCAATTTCGGCATAACCAGTTCGAAATGAGCCATTTTATTGGTTTTTTAAATGAAAACACAAATATACGAATTTCAGTTCAATTTAAACCGAATCTAAATAGATGTAAGGTTAAGGATTCGTTAAAAACCAGACCTTGTTCAGTAATCCTCATCCAATCCGAAATCAACCCTATAGACGAGGGGTTCGCCATAAGGTTCCCGGTCGTATACATTTTCAGATTTACCGGCACTTATCCTCCATACCTCAATATCAGGATATCTGGCGGCAAGCAGCATACAACACAGGGCAAAGGGTTTTGGCCCGAGCGGTGCCAGTATGACCTTATATTTCAGTCGTAATTCAAGGCACAGTTCTGTGAGCAGGGAATCGATCTTTTTCAGATCCCTGATGGGAAAGTTAATGACCTGGTCTTTATGAAGAGTATCAATTAGCCTGAAATTATTGATGTAAACCTTTTCAACAAACCTTTTATCGTCCGTTGGATCGGCATAAAACACATAAGTCATATCAGGTTCAAGTGTTTTATACAAAAACTCTGCTTTGTTTTTCTCATATCCCAAGCCGATGATAAGTGCAACCGGTTTTCCCTGGATGATCCCAAATGGTCCGTTCCCCAAAGGTTCTGCTAATGTAAGGGGGACCGGTTTTTTTGGCTCGGAGTAGGATGAAGAAGTGTAAGAAAAATAAACAGATATTCTATTAAATGGAAGCTCATTCCGGATGAAATAATTGACAAATGATGCATACCACATTTTTGTCATGCAGGAATAATCAACCAGGATATTTATTGCTTTTTTACCGGCACCGGGAAGGTTATCCATAATAGATCTCACATCGACCAGTGAGTGACCCGACTCCTCCACAAAGTTGAATCCCATTTCCCTCAGTTTCCGGTTATTTTCCGGACGGTGTAAATCAGAAGATCGTTCTTTAAATGCCAGTGCAACCTTGATCTCATCTACCAGCACCATCTTTTCAAACAAGTAGGGGCATCGACTTTCGTAGCCAGCCACCCCAACAACCAGATCAAATGACACTTCATACAGCTCATTAAACGATACCTGTTGGGCTTCGATAAGCTCCATTATCCTGCATTTTGGGACCTTTAAATTTAAAGAATCAGGCAGAGGAATTAAACAAATTATGGAGCAGGTAATGAAAAAATAACACGAGTTATCAACATACGGGTGAGTGGCAAATCAATAGCCGCCGGTATTAACTGACTTCACCAGGATACAGGAATATCCTTATCTTCAGCCCTTTCAATATTTTATTGATCCTGAAGTTGTGTAAGGTATTCCTGGTTTTCCCAGATTGGGTCCTGGTAATCAAACAGATCATATTCAGGCCAGTTTTTAATTTCATTGACGGCATGAAACATGGTTCTTGACATCTCACTATGGATCCGTGATCTCTTATACGTTGATGTATTCACAAGGATGATCCAGTTGATATCATTATTTTGTCTGACTACGAGGGCAGCATTCCCTGTAAGGGTACCGGTACGCCACCAGGTGCCATACCCGTCAGAACCCTTCCATCCGAACATTCCCCTTCCTGATCTCCCCCTGTTTGTCATTAAGGCAATGGTTTCAGGATCAAGGATATCAGGACTCGAATTACGTCCGTCTATTGCAGTGATCAGTTTCATTACCTCAATGGGTGAACCAATCCATCCACCGGCTGCACCTAAAGTATTAATATCGGTTCCGCCATACGTCCTGGGAACAAGTTCTTTATTATTGCGATAGGATAAAACTCTTCTAGACTTATAGGCTTCGTAATAGCTTACTTCCTGGCTGGCTTTTTCGTCTTTAAAACTTCTTCCAAGCTGCATATTATAGATGCCTATGGGATTGAGTATTGCCAGGTTAACGTAATCTTCGTAAGCAATTCCTGATCTTACCTCGATTATTTCACCCAGGATCGCATATCCCAAATTAGAATAAGAATATCTTGATCCCGGTGCATAGTTCAGTTTTCTCGACAGGGCAAACTCTATAATAGATTCCACGTCGACAGGAAGATGAGTCTTGGTTTTCCTGGCCACCTGATGTGGCATAAACATTGGATCACCGCCTCGTCTGGACCATCCTGCAGTATGGGTCATCAGGTGCCTTATGGTAATATCTTCCACCCGCTTATCTTTATAGTTAAGATACCGGTTATCGTTCAGGATACCTGCCGGACCAAATACCTTCTCATCCAGATCCAGTTTTCCATCTTCATACAGTTTCATTACTGCTATGGCAGTAATCAGTTTAGATACACTGGCAAGTCGGTAAACATGCCACGGTTCAGTCTGTATTCCCTGGTCAACGTCAGCAAGGCCAAAACCCCTGGCATAAACTAATCGCCCCTCTTTTGTTACAGCAACAGAAATACCTTTAATCTTGTATTTCTTTCTGAATTGCTCGATCACATGATCAAAATTTTCCGATCCTTTAAAAGAGGTAATATTATTATCTATAGCCAGTGTTACCGCATTGCTTTCATTGCCAGCCTTACGACCATTACTTTCCTTTCCGGAGAAACTGCTGCCAATTTCCGCAAAAAAGAAAACCAGGACCAAGAGTACCTGGATTACAATGAATTTAACTTTCATCTTATTTAGATTTGATCAAAATAAGGTTTTAAAAACCTCCGCAAATGTAGGGTCTTTTTAAAGACTACAAAATCAAGCTTATGAACAAACAATTCAGGGATGTGTTCATGGCATCCACAAAGTACTGTTTTACAGATTATTATATAGGATTCACAAATGTCACGAATATACTTTAATTACAAGGAATTACATATCCTTCGCAATAGAATTTGTTCCCTTTGCATCAATAAACATGTCAGAAACTTTGAAATAAGATACATTGGTCAAAATAGACCCGGAGTTAATAAAAAAAGGGGTAAAATTGGCTGGATTAGTCCCTGCAGTGTTCTATAAATTCGATCCGGAATATATATTTATCGTTCAGGATTTCATAGAATATCTGCAGTTCCTCCAGGGTATGGGTCTTGATGTCCTGGTCAAGGTATGGAAAATCCATATAGAGATCGAAAAGCATTTGTTTCCTGGCATGAAAAAGGTCTACGACCTTTCTCAGCTCCCTTTTTTTTCTGCAGACACCTTTATATATTCTTTCAGGTTCACGGGTCCTATACCCTGAACTGGAAGGTACTTCATATGGTATATTTATCAGTCCGCTCCAGTCAAAATCGAAAGGTACGGGAAATGGGGGATCAAAATAATTCACGGCAACTAGCTCTACGTTGTGCATGATCGACATGGACCAGTCGGTATTTATGATCATATATTCAAAAAAGGATACCAGGGTCAGTTGGTCCTGGTCAATGAGGTCAGTATTGACGGTTTCCAGTTCAAGCAGGTAACCATTATTTCTCCTGGCCACATCTTCTGCATTTTCAAGAAAAAATCCATATTTTTCTATGGTTCGCTCGGGATTCTCATCGTCTATATAGGTAATGCTCAATAACCTGACCCGGAAGCTCAGGTCGGTAAAAAGGTTATAGCTCTTATATATAAGGTATTCCTGTAAAACATACTGATTATAAACCGGGATCTCTGACTGGCAATGGGTTACCATTTTCAGGTCCTTGTAGGGTTCAAAGATCGTATTCATCCGGTCCTTCTTAAAATCTATTTTCAAGGGTGGGAAATCACAATTGTCAGAATTTTTCCTGAATTTGCCACGGGTCCTGATATCTACATTAAGGGTAATCCAATCTCCGGTAGTTTCCCTGTATTTAAAAACGGCCGGAAAGTATTGCGGATCATCGCCCATATCATTGATCAGTGTATCCAGATCGGTGATAATCTCAACTTCGAGGTAGGTTTCACATTCGAAAAGCCCCATCTTCCCTGTTTCTCCTGTTCCGTGAGTGATTGCATATACGGGAGCGCCTGCAGCCTGAAACAGATGCAGTAGAAAAATTAATATAGAGAATCTGAAAACCATAGAATACTTGAAACTCAGCCATGCAAATTACTAAAAATTAAGAATTGTTTAGTGGGCTGTAAATATTCAATTATTTCAATATATCATTATAAGTCTATCTCAAATTCTAAATACAAGTAAAATTAACCTTAAAATAATGCATTGTTTCTCTGCAACTTAAAGCATCCATTATGTTATGGGCATATCAAATACAGATTCATTCATGCTCAATTCATTTTTTTTTCTAATCTTTGCTTAGTCTAATCAAACATCCTGTTATGATAAAAAAGGTACTAATCGCCAACCGCGGCGAAATAGCCATCAGGGTGATGAGATCGTGCAGAGAGCTTGGTATTCAGACAGTTGCAGTTTTTTCTGATGCAGACAGGACATCCCTTCATGTCCGTTACGCCGATGAAGCATTCCACATCGGTCCTTCCCAGTCAAGTGAAAGTTACCTGAGCATTGATAAGATCATCAATGTTGCAAAAAAGTCGGGTGCGGATGCCATACATCCCGGATATGGATTTCTTTCAGAGAACGCTGAATTTGCGGAAAGATGTGGAAAAGAAGGTATCATTTTTATTGGTCCTCCTGCACATTCCATCACTTCCATGGGCGATAAAATCACCGCCAGGGAAACCATGATCAAAGCTGGTGTTCCTGTAGTGCCTGGTACCAAGGAAGCGATCCATGATGAGAAGGTTGCCCTGGCGACAATAAAGAAAATGGGTCTGCCTGTCATGATAAAAGCCTCGGCAGGAGGAGGAGGAAAAGGGATGCGTCTGGTAAAGAAAGAAGCCGATATTATCAGCGCAATCAGGGCAGCAAAATCTGAAGCATTGTCATCATTTGGTGACGATTCAGTGTACATTGAAAAATATATACAGTCGCCCCATCATATAGAATTCCAGATTCTGGCCGACAAACATGGTAATACCATTCATCTTTGCGAAAGGGAGTGTTCCGTACAGAGGCGGCATCAGAAAGTTGTTGAAGAAACCCCTTCCCCGCTGATGACACCTGAACTCAGGGAAAAGATGGGTAAGGATGCTGTTGCTGCTGCTAAGGCTGTAAACTATGTTGGTGCCGGAACTATAGAATTTCTGGTGGATAATGACAGGAACTATTATTTCCTGGAAATGAATACGCGTCTTCAGGTGGAGCATCCTATTACGGAGCAGGTCGTTGGCATTGACCTGGTAAAAGAGCAGATTAATATAGCCTATGGAGAAAAGCTGACGCGAAGGCAGAAGGACATCCGCCAGACAGGCCATGCCATCGAATGCAGAATCTATGCAGAAGATCCCGATAATAACTTTATGCCGAGTCCGGGGCTCATCGAACATATAACTGAACCCACAGGACTGGGTATACGTACCGATGGATATGTTTACAGAGGATTTGAGATCCCGATCTACTACGACCCGATGATTTCAAAGCTGATCGTTTGGGGAGAGACTAGAGAGGAGTCGATCCGTCGCATGAAAAGGGCTCTTTACGAATATAAAATAACCGGTGTTAAGTCTTCGATCAATTTCCTTGAAAGAATAATGGATACACCGGATTTTTTTAACGGTAAGTATGATACCCATTTTATTGAAAACAATAAGGGTCATCTGAAATCGGATGGAACAGAGTGTGATACAACCTGCGAAGATCTGGCCATTATCACTGCATTTATTGACTATACAAGCAAGCTGGACAAGCTCCAGCCCATTAAACTCACTTCAAAGAACGGTAATTCCGGGTGGAAAGTTTATGGACGAAAGAAGGCACTAACGAGAATGTAAAAAGGTTATCAGCTAATTATTATGTCATTAGAAATCAGATTAGGCGACCGTACCTCTAATGTCGAATTGGTGCGCAAGGATAAAAACAGAATGGAAATCAGGGTAGATGGAAAACTCTATAAGGTTGACATTGTGTTGGTGGAAGACGGCGTCTATTCTATTCTATATAATGGTAAATCATATAATATTGAATTGATTGAGGGGGGAAAATCAAAGGAATACAATGTTAGTACAGAGTACCGGTCATATGACCTTGAAATTATTGACGCTGAAACAAGATACTTACTGAGCAGAAACAAAAACCTGCTTGGTGATGAAGGAAATACTATCTCCTCTCCCATGCCTGGTAAAGTGGTTAAAATTCCGGTTAAAACAGGAGACGAAGTCAAGGTGGGAGAAACTGTGATCATTGTTTCAGCCATGAAAATGGAGAGTGAATACAAAGCCGGAAAAGAAGGGAAGATCAAAGAGATTCTTGTCAGCATAGGTGATACAATAGAAGGAAATCAACCGCTGATTACAATAGAATAATACATTCCTGGTATCAATTCCAAATTCAAAATTCCAAATTCAAAATTTAAACTATGAGCTCACCCCTGGAAAAGAAATTTAAGCAATTTGAAGAGAAGAGTAAACAGGCTGAACTGGGTGGTGGCCCGGATCGGATCGAGAAACAACATATGAGTTGTAAAAAAACTGCCAGAGAGCGTATTGCGGCAGTTTTAGATCAGGGTTCTTTTGTTGAACTCGACAAGCTGGTTACCCATCGCTGCAGGGATTTTGGAATGGAGGAAAACAGGATTCCAGGTGACGGGGTCGTTTCAGGCTATGGAAAAATTGATGGCAGACTGATTTATATCTTCGCCCAGGATTTCACGGTATTCGGAGGAACCCTGAGTCGTGCCAACGCTGATAAAATTATTAAGATCCTTAATCTTGCACTGAAGAATGGAGCGCCTGTAATTGGACTAAATGATTCAGGGGGAGCCCGTATACAGGAAGGGGTACAGAGCCTTGCAGGCTATGCGGAGATTTTTCATTTAAATGTTAAAGCTTCAGGTGTTGTTCCCCAGATCTCAGCGATAATGGGCCCATGTGCCGGTGGTGCCGTTTATTCTCCGGCTCTGACCGACTTTATTTTTATGACTAAGAAAACATCATATATGTTCGTAACCGGTCCGGATGTGATCAAGGCCGTTACCCATGAAGATGTTTCAAAGGAAGAACTGGGTGGAGCCATGACCCATAATAGTAAAAGTGGAGTGGCACATTTTGTAGCAGAAGATGATGACCAGAGCATGATGATGGTTCGCGAGCTGGTCAGTTTCCTGCCATCCAATAATATGGAAGATCCGCCAATAAAGGTTTGTACGGATGATATTCACAGGGAGGAAGAAAAGCTCAAGACGCTTATCCCTCCTGATCTTAACAAACCATATGATATCGTTGAACTTATAGAGGCCGTGATCGATGATAAAAACTTCATGGAGGTTCAACCCCACTATGCTCAAAACATTGTGGTTGGATTTGCCCGCCTGGGGGGAAAACCAGTAGGTATAATTGCCAACCAGCCGGCTCACCTGGCCGGCGTTCTGGATATCAATTCTTCATTGAAAGGTGCACGATTCGTCAGATTCTGTGATGCCTTTAACATTCCCCTGGTAACTTTTGAAGATGTTCCTGGTTTTCTGCCTGGTACACTGCAGGAATTTGGCGGGATCATCAAACATGGAGCGAAGTTATTATATGCCTTTTCCGAAGCAACAGTTCCTAAAATAACCGTGATCACGAGAAAATCATATGGTGGAGCATACTGCGTGATGTCATCAAAGCATATTGGTGCTGACGTAAACTATGCTTATCCTACTGCTGAGATTGCTGTTATGGGTTCTGAAGGGGCTGTAAATATCCTGTACAGGAATAAACTGAAAACTGAGAATGACCGGAAGGTTAAGATTGATGAATACCAGGATACTTTTGCCAATCCTTATAAAGCAGCCGAGCTTGGATACATCGATGAGATCATTCATCCCAGTAAAACGCGATTCAAGTTGATTCAGGCACTGGAGATGACCCAGAACAAATCCGAAATTAAACCTCCCAAAAAACACGGAAATATACCTTTATAGACCTTTCCGATTATTAGTACAATCCACTGATTTTTTTGGTTGCTGGTTCATTGCCGTTGGTTTCCCGCAGGCGGGCAGACAACGAGTTGCAGGTTGCAAGCCGCAGGCAGGAATCAAATAAATTCTGATGCAGCCGGATTTCCAGAGGGATGATATCACAGCCGAAAATCAAAGGGGTATAAACAACAAATGGGAACTTTCTCGGTAGAAAAAGTCCCCATTCCACTATTTTATAACCATAGTTAAAAAACAGCGCCAAGTTACAGTTATTATGGTCTGCCCCACCGCCGGAATCCGAAGATCCTGCTGCGTGAAACCGCGACTAATTTCATACAGGCTGTTACCCCTGTAATCCCAAAGCCTCTTCCTGGAAGCTGATCCCGCTGATTCACACCCGAGGGTGGTCTCCAACCGGACCGGAAACTGGCTGGTTTTCGCCCCGAAGGACGCTCCTCTCCACTTTCTTCTTTCAGGCCATCAATTCAAAGATCGGTTCTTTCGAACCAAGTTTCAAGATGATGGAGCAGCCGCTCTGTACCCGAGGGTCATTTCAAGCTGCCTGGCCTTTTCCTGGGGTGACCTTTCAGAGGTAGTGCCTCACGACTCTACTCTTTTCCAGGCCCGGTGTCCTTCCGTTCTTTCCGAAGAGAGACCGGACTGAACTTTTTAACCCGGGGAAGCAACCTTTTTATCTCTCGCTTGGTGAAACAAATATCATGTAAGTTTCTGACGTAAGCAAGTTTTATATGTTGTTTGTCTCAACAATATATTCACAAATGTTATTAACAATTTGTTAATAACAGCTTAAGTAAAAATTCAATCAGCAAAGTCGGTATAACTAGCTGCATTTAAATATCTTATGCAATCCCAAGTAGTTATTCACCTCACCAAAACCGGTCTGATTAAGGAACCATTCAAATGTTCCACTGAAGTATTTATCAGGGCGAATTTATAAGGGCTTTTTCTCATTCGGCACACCAACACCTATATACCGGGGAGGTAATTAATAATCGCGAATTCTGGTTTTAGGATTGGCTTGCTACCAGCCACTGGCTACTTTGGACTCTTAAAATAAACTTGTGCCGGTATAATCGAAAGGTTGAATAACATCGGGTACGTTCTTTTCTACCCCCTGTTTAGAGACCAGCTTTGACACCGTGTGTGCACGTAATTCAGTATCATCAACAGGCACCAGCAATTCCAGGGCTTTCTCAAGCTGCCGGTCCTGGTCTATCCAATCCCGTTCCACCTTTTCAGGCAAAATTACAGGCATTCTTTTTTTCGAATTGTGTATATGGGCCAGTAGAGAGCTGGCAGTAGTTGTTATAATAGTAAAAGTATTCTGGATCTCTCCTGTTTCCGGGTCATTCCAGTTATCATACAGTCCAGCAAAGGCAAATGGTTTTTCCCCTTTTAACTGAATGAAATAAGGGATTTTCTCATTTTGCCTGTTTTGCCATTCAAAGAATCCTGTGCTGATAACCAGGCATCGTTTGGATTTAACGGTATTTCTGAAGGAAGGTTTTTCAGTCAGGGTTTCTGCCTTTGCGTTGAAAGTTTTTGTCCGGATTGCATCAGCAGATGCACTATCCTTAACCCAGAAAGGTACCAGTCCCCAGCGGAACAGTTCAATTGTGTTCCCCTCCTGCCCTGTGATAACCGGTAGAAGAGGCAGGGTGAAGGCTGAAAAGTAATACCCGGGGGTGAACTCAGCCATGGCAGAAAAACGGGCATTGAAGCGGCTTTCAATTTCTTCCCGGGTGGCATGTATGGCAACAGTAAAACACAAAGTAAAATATATTAGTCTCCCAGTCTCCAGTCCCACTCCTCCCCTGATTCACGGTTTTTCCCAGAGCGAATTTACAAAATAGTTTTTTTGGTCGAAATAATTCTTTATGATCTCAAATCCTGATTCCGAGGCATAGCGCCCGATCATTTCCAGATCGTATTTCTGAGATATTTCCGTAAAAATTGCTTCATTCGGGTAAAAAGCAACCTCTAAATCCAGGTCATTGATTACAACCACATGTTCTTTTTTGCTTATGAGGTAACTTTTAGCTGCCCCCTCAACAGGATCATATACAGGGTAATGATAGAATAACTCGAGATTAAAGTTGGCTCCCAGTTCTCTGTTGATACGTTCCAAAACATTAAGATTAAAACTACTGGTGACTCCTTTTGAATCATTATAGGCTGCCAGAATAACGGAAGGGTCTTTCTTCAGATCAAATCCGGTCAGCAATAAATCGCCCGGTTTTAATTTTTGGTTGATGCTTCCGAAAAACTTCAATGTCTCATCCGGATTGAAATTCCCGATATTGGAGCCGAGAAAAAGGATAATCTTCCGGCAGGATATTTTCTTGTCGATAACCTCCAGTGCATCAAAATACTCCAGGTTATATGGATTAATTGCCAGATCCGGGATAGTCTTCTTCAGATCCATCATCAATGTATTGATAGTGCTGGAGGAAATATCAATAGGATTATACTCGAAATCAATATTCAGGTCCGTAAAATACTTTAACAGCTTTTTTGTTTTATAAGCATCGCCTGAGCCAAATTCTATTAAATGAAAATGGTCGCAGTGATGATTAAAGTGCTGCAGAAAATCATCTTTATTCTCAGAGAATATCTCTGATTCAACATCGGTCAAATAATACTCTTCGAGAGCCATAATCTGTTGAAACAGCAAGTCCCCTTGCTCATCATAGAAATACTTTGAATGTATGTATTTGGGATTGGAGGTTAATCCCTGCAGAACATCTGACTGGAATTTTTCAAGCATATAACAGCTGTTCAAAAGGATAGTCCCAAACTAAGGATCACCTGATTTGTCCTGCGGTCGAATGGAACGCTTTCACCCCCTATTTCCATCGAATCGCCAAGTTTGCTTATGTTTCCCTCATACCTTAAATCGATAGTAAAACTTAAAAGATCAATTCCTGCTCCGACCTGGTATCCCACACTGGCCTTTCTTATTTCCGGAATATAACCTGTCAGGTCCTGCAACTCAGTCCTGTTGGTCAGGTTAAAACTGACGCACGGACCAGCTCCCAGCCGGACCGGGCCAAGTTTTGCCCCTACCAGGGCCGGGATATCCAAACGGCTTATTTGGATCTGTGCAGGATCAAGCTGTGTCTGACTGGCAATGTTATAAACCTGTGTTTCACCTCTAAGGATGGTATAGATCATTTCAGGTTGTATAAAAATTCCAAATAGTTCTGCCCTAACAAATAATCCTATATGGTAACCGGTTTTCCTTCCATCAAACGTAATTAATCTGTAATCTGCTGTCTCCAGGTCATCCGCATTGAATTTGCTGAAATTCAATCCTCCTTTGAAACCAACAATAACCTGTGAATAGCTAAATACTGTCAAGGATAATAATATTCCCAATATCAATATCTTTTTCATGCCGTGTGAAAAACTTATATTAAAAACCGTGAAGAACTAAAAATCCAAAGCGTTTCCTAACAATTCAGAGATACGGTAAATATAATAAAAATAGCCCTTTGGTAGCGGCATGGAAAATGAGTTTATTTTTTAAATTGTCCGGCCACCATCAGGGCCCCGGCTAATAATCCCGCTAATCGCGCATACAGTTTAATAACAGAAGGGACAGATGCTGCAATCAAACCTGCACCGGTCAGGTATATGAAGAATATTTTTAAGGGCATCCAGCCGGGCATCAGTGATTCGGCTATCATATCTCCATTCATTAAATGAAACAGGCCAAAAATGAACACAGGGACAGCAAAAAGATATCTTCCTGCCACTGATAAATTAATTTTCATAAAAAAAATTGATTAACAATACTTTGCCAGAGCTATTCATTGCTATCCGGCACAGCTGTTAATCAAATTTTAATTAACGTCTCTTTAACGTTGAAGATATATTCCTGTGGATACCAGATGATAGGTGCTTTATTTAACCTCCTCATCAAACAATCCTGCCAGTTCATCCAGTTTATTTTCCACTGATTCAACAATTGGATCAAAATAAACACTTGCCATTTCCGTACTGCCATCGGTGAAGTTAAGCTGAAGGTCCGGCTCATCTTCCTGTCCTTCAACAATCACTATATCAGCAATCTTTATATCACTACCATAATCATATAATGCCAGGCTGATAGCTGCATTAATATCCTCCACAGTGGATTCTTCATCCATTTGCATCAGTTCTTTCATATCGGCTGTCCCGCTGACCTTTATAGGTCCGTAATGGACATATCCCGAGATACTTGATGGAACAAGCTCTTCATCGCCCCATTCATCCTCTTCCATTGTGTACTCCATAGCAAGATCTGTTGAGATAATCTTCGTGCCATCGAGTTTTACCCAGCCGCCTGCCATCATTTTTGATCCATTGTTATCAAAGGTAACCTGGAGTTCAAGGGGTTTGAAAAGCAGGTATACATCGAGACTTTCCGGATCACCATATTCATCCCAATCAGCCGTTGCATCAATGGTAACATAGGTTTCGCTGCCAATCTTCAAGTCGGCCCGGATGCTGCTAGGCATATAAATAGTATCTGTAATCAATTCTCCCCAGTAATCATAATACGAATCGAGCATCATGGTTTCTTAATACTAATTGATTGTAAATACTGCGTTGTCGGAATATCCTTCAATCGGAAATATGATCACAATTTTATCAGATGGATTTCCTGCATCCACCGACCACCTTTCTACTGATGGATTCCATGTATAAGTACCGGTCAGATCGTCGAAACTGAATCCACCATCACTAATGCCAGGCACTCCAAACCGTTTCACCAGATCGGATGGCTGAAATGACATATCAGGAAGGGTACTTTTCTTTAATCCAAGTTCAAAATCCAGTCCCAGCGGATCATCCATATTAAAAAAATCAATCATGGCACCCATTGCATCCATTCCTTCCGATTCAAATATCTGGTCGAGATCGGAGTTAACCGTGGAAGAAAGGCCCTTCAATGTCTCCTTGCTTTCCGCAACAGTAGGTCCCTCATCCTTCTTACATGAATATACAAAGACGAAAAGGGCTATAATTACCGGTGTTATAATTTTCATTCTCATATTAGATGGTTTAAATAATTTGGTCGAAATTAAGATACTAAGATCTAAATTACAAATAAAAACAGCACTATCGGGTGATAGTACTGTATAAATGGATAGATATTCTTAAGGGATTAGTTTTAGTGAATTTCACACAGATTCATTTCCAGGGTTGAAAATCACTGATTTCTTCTAAGAATCCCGATTCAGCAAGCCTGGTAAAGTATTCAGGACGAATGTTCCCTTTCAGATTCACAACGGTAAATGAATCTTCTGCACCAATGATAATAATAGCTTCCTGGATGGTATTATTATTATCCCTGACTTTTATAATGATATCTTCCTGGCTTCCCCGCATGGCAAAGAAATCATTATACTCATTCCGGACAGTGAACTGGTAAACCACATCAAACAGTTCATCCTTCCTGGCTTCAAACTGGGGTTCATTTTCAAGTACGATCATTCGAAAAGCAGAAAGATCCTTTAAAAGGCTGCTGAAATCGGTCAGATCATTATCATCCGCCTGGTCCAGTATAAGGCTGAAAAGTGCTGGTGGTACACTATAGGCTACAATTCCTGATTGCGACCTGTAGTAATCAAAAATATCCTTAAAGGAACTGGTTTTATGAATATTGGAGGTGCAGGAAATTATTCCCGAAACCAGAACAGCACAAAGGCTTATTTTGCAGGCAAGCCGGATCATATCTTATTTATCTTCCAGCTCTTCCAGGTTTTCAAAACCATTAATTCCCATACCTTTGGAAAGCTTGGCAATATTCTTCAGATCGATTTCACCCTGAATGCTGATCAGTACATTATCTGCGGCGTTTTCTCCGCTAACTATAAGAAGTAATTCAACAATCACTCCCTTCTCCTCCCGTGCCAGGAAAACCACATCGGAATCCTTTTCCTTTACAACCATGAGTTCGTTGTATTTTTCCCTGGGAAGTTCTTTCATGATCTCATCATAAAAGTTAAGATCCTCCTGCAGGTAAGATTCGTCCTCAACGGCCAATATTTTTATCGAATTCAGTTTTCCGAGAACCTGAGAGAATTCATCCATTTCCTTGGAATCCATCCCCTCGGTATTCCTGAACATCTGGAACATGTATTTCGTGATATATACAGTGGTGAATCCATCCTTCCCTGCATATTTGTCAAACAGTTTATCAACCGGGGCATTCTGAGCCAACAATAACATTGGAAAGATGCATCCGATCAACATGATAATTACTAATTTTTTCATGATTAATTATTTTTCTTGGATATTAATTCCGTTGCTTCATTAAATTTCGACAATTTATTAAGATACTGTAAACCAGGTCCGAAAGAAAATACCGGATCTAGTTTTGTCAAACCATAATCAAGTTTTTCCAGGTTTTGTAAATTCTGCGTTCCCTGATTCAGCTTATCGGAAACCATATAGAGAACTTTTTTGGTTTCGAGGTAAGCCAGCTGGGGATCATCGTATGTATCCTGAAAAGCCTGCTGTTTATTTAAGATGTTTGTATTCAGTCCGATCCAGAGTCCAATAAGTATGAGTACAGATGCAGCTACCCCGCTAATCCAGTAAAATGATCTTGCAGAGCTGAAAAAAACTCTTTTCTGCGACTGTTTATCAATCAGGTCTCCCAATTTTTTGTTAAGGTTTTCTGCCAGTTCATTCTTTTTCCTGAGGTAATAATAACGAAACATCTCTGCTTCGGGCTTCAATCGCTCCGGAACATGCTGGGTCTGGAAGAACCATTGCAGCTTGCGTTCCTCCTCCAGGCTGGTTTCCCCGTTATAATATTTCTCGATTAGTGCTTCTATCTGCCTTAAATCTTCCATGGCTGGTATACTTTAGAGATAGATTCTCTTATTGTTTTTCTTGCTCTTGATACGGTCACCCTTATTGTATTGACTTCCATTTCAAGCATGTCTGCTATTTCTTCATATTCATATCCTTCGATATCGCGGAGGTGAATGATGGTCTTTTGTTGTTCAGGCAATAGATCTATCGCATTGTGAACCTGACTGATGGCATCTCTCATCATGGACTGATGTTCCGGATCGGGTGTATCTGCAACCTCTTCACCAAAGCCGGCCTCAACCGGATTGTCATACAATTGAGGCTTCCTGGCTTTGATTTTGTCAAGGCACAGATTTCTGGTCATTCTGAATGCAAACGCATCTATGTTATCAATCTGTTCCAATTTTTCCTTTAATTTCCAGAGTTTTAGAAATATTTCCTGTACGATATCCTCTGCTTCATGTACATCTTTAATAATACTGCTGGCAAACCGATGTAATTTCTGGCCCAGGGGTAGTACTTTTATTTTAAATTCATTTGCCTCCATTGATCCTAAGATAGCCTGAACTCCAAAGATATTACTTTTAGGCCCTGTGATCAAACATTCGTTCCTCGATTCACGATTGTCCGGCACCCTCAAGGCCACAATCACATCCCCCCTCGTAAATGCGAACAATTAATACTTCGCATTTGCCGACCCGCGATTTTTACTCGTCCTCATCCTCATGGCCACAATCCTTATCAAAATCAAGCAGGTTCAAATGATCCAAACCATCCAGATTGCCTAATTGAGCCAGTTCTTCAAAAGTGAAGTCACCCTCAATCCATACAAGCACATTATCTTCACCGCCTACGATGACCAGAAGTTCTTCCATCCTGCCATTATTTTCTTTGGCAACGATCCGTACATCCTGGTCTTTTTCTTTAACAACGACGAGTTCGACGTAGATTGAAAAATCCATATCCGCCTTTAATTCATCATAGAAGTTGATTCCTTCCATGCCTTCCTCCTCTTCCTGGACAAGGATTTTTACGCCTGTAATGTTTTTCAGTGGCTCCGGGATTTCTTCTTCAGTTGTTTCCATGCGTGAGATTAACTTGAACATTTCCGGGTTCACCAACACCGTGGTGAATCCATCTTTACCCTGGTATTTGTTAAAGAGCTTATCAACTGCCTTGTTCTGTGCATTAGCCAGAACAGGAACCAGGATTAAAACGAAGATTGCAATTACATTTTTCATGATTGTTAATTTAAAATTCGACATCTTTTCAAGTGGATGACGATTAACCATTACAATCATTACAAAAAATAACCGGGAATTTATTTTGGTTTGAACGGGGAGTCCGGTTCTTTAGCCATTTCGTTATAGGATAGCCGGTCAGCATATCCAGGGAATATATTATTAAGAAGCAGGAATAGCTTGCCTTTCAGCGTTAGGATCATTTTTCTTTTTCTTTTTACAACTCCTCTCACAATTAGTTTAGCTACCCATTCCGGAGAAACCATATTATTTTCTGCTCTGGGCGAAACACCCTGCGGCAATCCTTCCGGACCCAGCGCTGCATTGCGTATATTGGAACGTGTGAACCACGGAGCAACGATCAATACATGGAGGCCATCATTTATATGCTCTATGCGCAGCGTTTCAAGAAAACCTACTATGGCAAACTTGGAAGCAGAATAGCCTGTGCGGCCCGGCAATCCTTTATATCCTGCAATGGAAGTTATACCCGCTACTGTGCCCCGGGACTCAAGCAGATGTGGCAACGCATAATATGTGCAATAAACAGTACCCCAAAAATTGGTATCTGTCAATTTCTTAAGCACATCCAGTTTCAGGTCTTTAAACAGGGCACGCATAGATATACCGGCATTATTCACCAGGATATCAATCCGTCCAAACCGTTCAATGGTAAGGTCGATGATTTTTTTACAATCCTCTTCTCTGGTCACATCGGCATACATGATCAATACCTCCCTGCCCTCCTTTTGAAATTCTTCTTCCAGCGGCTTGAGGTATTCCGTATCGATCGATGCAGCTACTATTTTAGTTCCGTAAGCAGCAAATTCTTTTACAAGAGATAAACCTATACCGGAAGTGCCCCCGGTAACAACAACAACCTTATCTTTTAACTGCGAATACTTCATTGGATCTTGAAATATTTGATTACATCATCTGTTAAATATAATGTCTTTTCGCTTCGCTGAATTTTTGCAGGTCATTTTTTTTATGATATTAAAAAACTGGTTGATTATTGCCCCGTTTACCGTTATCAACAGGCAATTTATAATTTGTTAAGAAAAGTTTTGGAAAACAATTATTAGGTATTAAATTTGCACCTCGATTTTAAGAGGTTGAATCCGTAGCTCAGTTGGTAGAGCACATCCCTTTTAAGGATGGGGTCCTGAGTTCGAGACTCAGCGGGTTCACATAAAGCGCCAGCCTTGTGGTTGGCGCTTTTTTATTCTATCCCGGAGATAATATTTAATGAAGAAGGTAATACCGCCACATGGATATTCCCCCGAAGAAGGACCGGATCACCATCAATATGGCTCCAGGTTTCGCCTGATTGAATGATCGTAGCATCTGTGAATGGTTTTACCTGCATATAGCGAGACCTATGTATGTTATGCATAAAAAGCCGAAGAGCCAAAACCGGGATAATGATTTTTGGAAAGCCTGACAGCATGGAAAGATTCAGTTTACCATCCGACGGATCCGCACCCGGAGAAATGTGTGCACCATATCCCCACTGGCTGACATTGGCAAAATCTGCCAGGAATAATGAATCGGAAAATTCACTGCCGTCTATCCTGATTATGTATCCGGTTGACCTGTAATTCAGGAATGTCCGGATAACCTGGTTTAGATATTGCGCCATTCCATGATTGCCTTTCCGGGTATAGCATCCGGCAACCTCTGCTGCAAATCCGATCCCGGCCATATGGATAAAAGGCAGGTCATTTATTGTACCTGTATCGATGATCTTGATGTGGCCTTCATTGATCAGCCTGACAGCCTTTGAAACCTTTAACGGTATGTTTAGTGACCTGGCTAATCCATTTCCTGATCCTACCGGGACAATAGCCATGACCTTGTCTGTATGGATCATCGGGCGGGCCACTTCATTCACAGTTCCATCCCCTCCTACGGCTGCAAGGATATCAAAATCACCGAAATGTTTCCTGGCAATTTCAGCAGTATGACCCGGATATTCTGAATAAAGAATTTCCGGATAGAATTTATTCCTGCTTATCTCCCGGTTGATGATCGCAGTGATCCCTGCTTCTTTATTTCCTGCCAGAATAGTATTTACAATAAATAATATATTTCTCATGGAATGGCCAAATGGTCAGCGATTCTGAAAATCGGTCAGGACACTCTGTATAAATGCCAGTCCTGCAATTGTATCCCGGGTCAGTTTAAATTCCTTCTGGTCAAGGAACCTTCCGGTGGGATAATGATAAACGTAATAGGCGCTGTCACTGATAAAACCGAACCCGCTCGGGAAGGAGTAACAGGCAAATGAACGGGAACCCGGATCCAGCAAATCCTTACTGAAGGTAAATTCTGTAGGATCAAAATTTAATTGTTTCAATAATGTCCCCGGCAGATCTACCTGCGACCCGTATTTATCCACCACGATGCCAGGATCGGTTACGGCTCCTCCCAGCCACAACATCGGAATATGAAAACGGTCTTTGTCGTATTCAACCTGGCTGATTATGCGGCTCCCGTGGTCAGCAATTAAAATAATAACGGTGTTTTGCCACCAGTCGGTTTTTTTTGCCTCCCTGAAAAAATCACCCAGGCACCTGTCGGTATAAAACGCGGAATTGAAAAAACTCATCAATTTAGAGGTCCCGGGGAAAACCGGTTCCATGGGAACATCAAATGGGCTGTGACTTGACAGGGTAAGGCAATAATGGAAAAAGGGCTGTTGAGCCTGGTTGCACTCTTCCAATAACCTGTCGAGCACAAATTCATCAGGAACTCCCCAGTTGGAGCGCTTTATACTGGCAGGAAAATCACTGTCGGCCAGGATCCTCTCGAATCCTGCCGTAAGCAGATAAGACCGTATATGGGCAAAATTGATATCCCCGCCATATATGAACAATGGGGAGTAATTATTCGATTGAAGATCCGCAGCGAGAAAAGGAAGGTTTTCCAGTTTTCGCTCATACCTGAAAATGCATGTCTTTGACAGGGAAGGGTAACCACTGATAATAGAACCGAGCCCCCTGTCTGTCATGGTCCCTGAAGCATATAAATTACTGAAAAATACCCCTTCAGGAATAAGGGTATTGAATTCGGGGGTAACTTCCTGTCCTTCTTCGCTATGCTGGATCAATCCCTGGCTGAAGCTCTCCAGCATGATGATAATAACATTAGCGCCCGGCTTGATGATGGCCCTGGTACTGTCTCCGGAACTCATATATAAATCCCTTGTGATCTCTCCGGCCCTGGCATCGGTCATCACATGGAATTTAAAATCCATGCTTTTAGCCTCGGTCAGGGTATAAACAAGGTTCCAGACCGGGTTAATGGCTGCATGATTGGCAAAGGAAACCGGGTGAAAGAATACCACTCCTGTATTTATTGGCATGCCAAATCCTCCACGGACCGGGATGATCAGTGCCGGCAACAGGATACCGAACAGGATGGAATAGCGCCATGAGGGCTGGTAATTTTTCCAGTGGTTCCTGAAAAGGTACCTGAACAATAAAATCCCGAATACATACACCAGTCCTCCACATATCAGCAGTAACAATACCAGGTACCAGGTATTGATAGATGATAACATATCTCCCGGAGTATTAAGGTAATCAAAGATACTTTTGTCCACCGGGATATTCCAGTATTCATAAAGGATAATATTGGTTACACTGAACAGGATCACCGGGACCAGGATCACGATGGTATATATCCTTAAAAAACAGGGCAGAATGGCTGACCGTGATCCGGATAAAATAAGCAATGCCAGCGTAGGTAAGATCATTATATACCCCACCAGGGACAGGTCCAGTGATAATCCGTGATAAAAGATCAGCAGCTTATCTCCAAAATCAATCTGACCGGCCAGGTCGGGATAGAAAACCAGCAGCAACAACCTGAAAAAAGCCTGGATAACAAGCCAGTAGAGGAAATATTTTAAATAGAACAGAATAATATTTTTCATTTGATAGCCAGACTTTAAATTTCAAGTGCGCCTGTCAGGTCGCTTACTGAGTCAATCTGGTGACGTTCACAATAGTCGGTGATCCCGTCTATGATTTTCATGGTAACCTCGGGATCAATAAAATTGGCAGTACCCACCTGGATTGCAGTGGATCCGGCCAGCATGAATTCTATGGCATCAGCAGAATTCATAATCCCTCCCATCCCGACAATCGGGACCTTCACCGCGTTATATGATTCCCATACCATACGGAGTGCAATGGGTTTAACTGCCGGACCAGATAAGCCCCCGGTTATAGTACCCAGTACAGGCTTTTGGGTTTCCGAATCAATTGCTATGGCCAGGATGGTATTTATCAGTGAGATGGAATCGGCGCCTTCTCCTTCAACAGCCCTGGCAAATTCAGCGATTGAAGTAACATTGGGCGATAACTTAACAATGAGGCATTTCTTATAAACCTTCCTGACCTCTTTTGTAACTTCCTTTGCTGAAGGACAATGGGTTCCAAAAACCATTCCTCCTTCCTTAACATTCGGACAGGATATGTTCAGTTCTATTCCGGGAAGGTCAAGCTCATTCAGTTTTTCCGAGACCTCAATGTATTCCCTGATTGTGGATCCTGAAACATTGACAAAAATGTGGGTATTATAATGTTTGATGGAAGGATAAATGTTGCTGATAAAATAATCCACACCCTTATTCTGCAATCCGACTGAATTAAGCATACCAGAAGGTGTCTCGGCCATGCGGGGATACGGATTCCCTTCCCTGAGACTTCCTGTAGTTCCTTTAACAAAGATCCCTCCTAACCGGTCAATATCAATAAAATCCTCATATTCAGGGCCATAACCAAAGCAACCAGAGGCCGTTGATACCGGATTCTTAAAAGTTAAGTCGCCGATCTTTACCTCCATGTTTACCATATCAGATCATTTGAATTAAATACTGGTCCTTCAGTACAAACACATATATTTCCCCTTACTGTTTGTTGTATGCAACACAAACATGCTCCAAAGCCACAGGCCATGGTATTTTCCAGGGATGCTTCACATACAGTTCCCCTCTCCTCGGCGAGGGTTGCAATCGCTTTCATCATCCCCACAGGGCCACAGGTGTAGACAACCTGGTACTTCCAGTCATTTGAAAAAAGCGGATGGTCGGTAACGAGACCTTTGACACCTGACGATCCATCTTCCGTGGTTATGTTCAATGGTCCCAGGCTTTCAAATTTATCAAGATCAACCAGGTGTGATTTGCTCCTGGCCCCAAGAACAAAAGAAGGGATTATACCCTTATCCGCCAGTTGCTTCCCGAGGAACAAAAGAGGAGCCACCCCTACACCTCCACCTACCAGTAAAACAGGCCCTTCAGAAAGGATGGTAAAAGAATTCCCCAATGGATATATCATATTCAGTAAATCTCCGGGCTGAAGCTCTGCCAGCCTGGCTGTGCCTTCTCCTACTATAAGAAAGAGCATGCTTATACTATTTCGATCAATATCAACATCGTAAATTGAAATAGGCCTTCTCAGAAAGGTATTTGGCGCATTGTCAACCCTTATTTCAACGAATTGTCCGGGTAAAATATCGGGAAGTGATTGGGGGGATTCTACATTTAATACAAAATAATCATCGTTGATCCTTCTATTCTCAACTACCTTAAAATCATTTATATATTTACTCATAAAACACTCCTGCAAAAATAACTTCTTTCCTTAAAAAATGCAGTTTATTCATCGTCAGCCATAAATAGCTATAAAATCGCAATAAAGATAGTCAAGAGTTGGAATTATTGAATAATATCAGTGGCAAAATTTTTACATACAATCAGGATATTATTGCGCATGGTATTCATCGAAGCTTCTATCGTCGTAAATAACAATGATTTT
>CAYZEZ010000025.1:0-26123 GCA_964477295.1 uncultured Bacteroides sp.
TCACATTCAGCGGATTGGCGTAGAAAGGACTTAGCTTAACACTTACAGGTACAGATAAAATACTTTTTACCTGTTTCAGGATCTCTACCTGCTCCTTTTCTATCTCCTCCCCTGAAAGATCGAATTCTTTCGGAACGGCATAAAAGTTCATCTCGATTCCATCTACCCCGGTATCTTCGAGCAACTTGGCGTACTCCAGCCAGGTCTCCTTATAAACAGCATTAAGACTGGCAATTACCGGAATATTAACCGTATTTTTTGCCTGCTTCACCATCATAAGATGCTCCCTGGGACCGGCATGCTCAAGCGTCGGGAACAGACTGGTACCCTCTGCCTGCCTCTCGGCATATTCATCCATTTCTTCTCCCATTTGTAAATTCTCCAGCTGGATCTGTTCCTCAAATAATGATTTGATCACAATTGCAGCCGCGCCAGCCTTTTCTATTTGTTGGAGATTCTCGACTTTGGTTACCATATTATTGGCACCGGCAATAATTGGATTTTTCAGTTCAATACCCAGATAGTTGGTCTTAAGATTAATCATATTCTTTTGATTTTTATGTATTTAATATTGTATAGAAGTGCTTGTCAACCCTTTACGGGAAGGGTAAAATTATAGAAAATATTCAACAAATAGCCGATAATTCAGGCTTTTTTACATGAATACTATGGTGTTATATGTAAACCCGCTCAGATGCAATATCAACTAAGACAGGCACCCTTTATTCGCCTTGTTCCTCCCCTTATTGCAGGGATTATAATTCAACATAATTGTGCGCTGGCCGATTGGATCATTTACCTTCTCCTTGCCTCTTTCCTGTTGTTGGTTCTCCTGATTATGATCTCCGGATTGGCAAGTCATTTTATATGGACCAGTTCATTTGGATTTGCGGTAAATATCTGCTTCTTTTTTATCGGGATGGGGCTGGTTAAGGATGTTGAGGTGGAACCGCTCGGTCCGGCGGTAAGGATCGGGACCATTTCAAAGATCCCTGAAAGATCAGCCGATTCCTGGAGGTTGATACTTGACCGGATCAATGAAAAATCGGGGATCCATTGGAGGGAAATTGAAGGTAAAGGACTGGCATACCTGAACGTCTCCATCGATTCTGCATCCTTAAGGCCGGGCAATAGGATATTGTTTTATTCGAGGCTTGATACCATATCAGGCCCCAAAAATCCGAAGGTATTTGATGCCCGCCGGTTTTATCACAACAGGAAAATCTACTGGAATATATCACTCGGTGAGAATCAGTTCAGGGTAATACGGCCGACCGGTCTGAGGCTGTCAATAATGGCTGAATTGTCCAGGTTGAAACTGATCGGGATGTTAACGGGTAAGAATATAAGACATGCAGGAATTCTGACGGCATTGTTAACGGGTTACCGGCAAGGACTGGATGAGAATGAGAAACGATATTTTGCCGATTCCGGATCCTTGCATATCCTGGCTGTTTCAGGTTTACATACGGGAATTGTCTATGGTTCGATAAGCCTGTTTTTTTCTCTGTTTTTCAGGAAGAAACGCATTTTGAGACTGCTGGGTCCCGTTCCGTTTATCTGGATTTTTGCCCTGGTTACAGGATTGTCCCCATCGGTTTGCCGGGCAGCATTGATGGTCACCCTGTTCGCTTCGGCTGCTTGCTTGAAAAGACAAAGGAATTATTATAATGTGTTGTTTTTCAGTGCATTTTTGCTGATAGTAATTAATCCCGGGATACTATTTGAAGTTTCATTCCAGTTGTCATTTGCAGCCGTTTTCGGCATTGTATTTTGTTTTATTCCTGCCTACAGAAAGATTAAAACAGGCAGATATATTCCTGACAGATTAATAGGTTTATTATTAATTTCAATATTCGCCCAGCTCTTTACTTTCCCGTTATCGGCCTATTATTTTCATCAATTTCCCCATTACTTCCTGCTGACCAACCTGCTTGTTGTTCCTTTGGTCCCTTTGATCATGTACTCAGGGACAGCATTTCTTTTATTGCAAGGGATACCTCCTGTTGCCGGTGCAACAGGGGAAATACTTAACTTCCTCATTGAAATACTTCATAAAACGGTACAATTTATTAGCAGCCTTCCCTTTTCCGTCGCACATGATATCTATTTCAGGCCGGTCGAAGTGGTTATCCTGTATGCATGTATCCTGTCCATAATGGTTTGGTTAAAATACAGGATAACAGGATTTCTGCTTACCGGATTAATGGCTTTTCTTTTACTGACGGGTATTGATCTTTACGACCAGTTGAACCAACAAAACCAAAAACTTCTTCTTCTTTACCATAACAGGGGACCGATGTTGTGTGATTTCGTTATGGGCAATAAATATATCAGCCTGTCGAATGGATCAGGGCAAGTTGATTACGATAAATATAAAACCTACCGGCTGAGCCTTGGTTTGAGAGAGCATCAACACGTTAACCTTAATGAACCGGATGACTTTCAATCAACGGATATTAATATACGACGAATCAAAGCTTTGGATGGGCTTGCCATTATTAATTATCCATCCACCCGGGTAGGAATATTATCCTCATGGCCGATGAATATTAAGGCACCAAAGTGTTCCATGGATTTGGATATCCTAATATTGCAATCTCCCGGAGATTTCGAACTGGACGAAGTACTGGAATATCTGTGTCCTGAAATAATTGTGATTGACCGGAATGTTTCATTTCGTCATTTAAATATTTGGAAGAAGATCTGCAGGGATAAATATATACCTGTTCATTCCATTTACGACAGGGGATATTTTATTAAAGATTTATAAATATGTATCTAAATTCAGGTAAAAAATAGACAAAGCTTTGGTTTATTCACCAGATTATATATTAATTTGCCAAAATTATCAGAGTGACCATTAGGATAGATCATGCGTATAATAATTGCCGGTGCAGGTGACGTTGGTTCCCATCTTGCCAAGATGTTAACCAATGAGAATCACGACATTGTGCTGATTGATACAGACGAAGAGAAGTTGAGGAACATTGGATCGATGTATGATCTGTTGACCATCCATGGATCAGGCTCTTCCATTTCAGTACTTGAAGATTCCAATATTAAAAAGGCTGACCTGTTTATAGCTGCTACCCAATCTGAGGAAGTCAATATAACCTCTGCAATTCTGGGGAAAAAACTGGGTGCCACAAAAACCATTGCCAGGATTGATAATCAGGAATATCTCTATCCTGGTAATAAGGAAATATTTGCCAGTATGGGTGTAGATTATATGATCTATCCTGAGATGATTGCTGCCAATGAGGTGGTTGGATTATTAAGCCAAACCGGTACAAGCGATATAGTTGAATTTTCAGGAGGTAAATTATTTTTATACGTGATACGGTTGGAGGAGGATGCTCCTATCATTAACAAAACACTCAGGGACCTGACTGAAATGGGTGTGGCCAATGAATATCGTGCCGTTGCTATAACAAGAGATTCCCAAACGCTTATCCCCAGGGGAGACGAGAAGTTCAGGCTCAAAGATCATGTATATGTGGTTACAGGAAAAGCAGGGGTTGAAGACCTGATGAAATTTTCGGGGAAGGAACGATTTGATATCCATAATATAATGATCCTGGGAGGTAGCCGGATCGGGAAACGCTCAGCCAAACTGTTAGGCAAACAGCATAATGTAAAACTTATTGAGATTAACAGGGAGAAGGCTTACCAATTGTCCAATTTTTTAAGCGATGTATTGGTCATCAATGGGGATGGAAGCAATGTAGACCTCCTGATGCAGGAAGGCCTGGCACAGATGGATGCCTTTATTGCCGTAACCGGGAATTCTGAAACCAATGTCATTTCCTGTACATTTGCCAGGCAATCTGGTGTTAAGAAGACCATTGCCGAGGTGGAGAATATTGATTACATAAAGCTCGCTGATAGTATGGGAATTGATGCCATTATCAATAAAAAGTTAATTACTGCCAGTCGCATTTTCAGGTTTACCATGTCTTCCCAGATTTCTTCCATTCGTTGCCTGACAGGTACCGAAGCCGAGGTAATGGAATTTAACGTTAAGCCCGGATCCCGTATAACAGAAGCTGAGCTAAGAGAAATTCAATTTCCGGATGATGCCATAATTGGTGGAGTGATCCGGGGGAAATCCAGTTTTATTGCCACGGGAGACACAGTCATTAAACCCAATGATAAGGTTGTTGTTTTTGCACTTCCATCTGCCATTCCAAAAATGGAAAAGTATTTTAATTAATCTTCATGTTTAATTTCAAACTCATTTTCCGGCTATTAGGCATGCTGTTATTGATTGAGGGATTTTTTATTCTTTCCTGCATCATTGTCTCTTTGATTTACAGGGAAAATGAGATCGGGTCCCTGCTAATTAGTGGATTGATCAGTATTGGAGCAGGTGGGATTATGTGGGTCATTACCACAAAAGCTACCAAAAACCTCAATGCCAGGGATGGTTTTCTCATTGTCAGCATCGGCTGGATCTTTTTCTCATTTTTTGGCAGTCTCCCCTTTTATATCTCAGGTCAGATACCAAACTTTACGGATGCAATTTTTGAGACGGTTTCCGGATTCACCACTACCGGGGCATCTATCCTGAATGATATTGAGGCATTACCTCATGCCCTTCTTTTCTGGCGTAGCATGACTCAATGGCTGGGAGGAATGGGAATCATTGTGATGTCACTTGCTATTTTACCCTTATTGGGGATAGGTGGAATGCAATTGTTCATCGCTGAAGTTCCCGGACCAACACCGGATAAGTTTCATCCCAGGATCAAGGAGACGGCAAAACGCTTATGGGCTATCTATATCATTTTCACTTTCAGCGAGACCATCCTGTTACTATTTGGCGGGATGAGCCTGTTTGATGCGATAAACCATTCATTTACCACCATGGCTACCGGTGGGTATTCGACCAAGCAGGCCAGCATAGCCTACTGGGATTCTCCCTATATTCATTATGTGATCACACTGTTTATGTTCCTTGCCGGTACAAACTTCACACTGTCCTATTTCGCTATGCATCTTAAGTTCGGCAAGGTGTTTCGTAATGAGGAATTCAGGTATTACCTCGGCATCATTTTCTTCTTTATCCTGGTAGTTACCGGGCTACTTTTCTTTTCACAGCATTATCCGCTGGAAAGATCTTTCCGTGAAGCGTCTTTCCAGGTCCTCTCCATCATTACCACCACCGGATTTGTGACAGCGGATTATCTTACCTGGATTCCTGTTCTGATTGTCATTATATTCATGATAATGTTCTTTGGTGGATCGGCAGGGTCCACCGGCGGTGGGATTAAGATCATGAGGGTCATGTTGTTCATGAAGAACAGTGTTGCAGAACTTAAACGGCTGATACATCCAAATGCGGTTATACCTGTCAGGTTTAACGGGATGGCAGTTCCTCCGGAGATCATCAATAATGTGTTTGCATTTATCTCATTTTACATCATAACCCTCATTATCAGCGTCATAATAATGTCAGGCCTCGGATTCGACCTGGATACGTCCCTTGGTGCTGTAGCTGCAACTTTAGGTAACATTGGACCCGGAATAGGGGAGGTGGGTCCTGTATTTAATTACGCCCACATCCCGGCATTCGGCAAATGGTTCCTCTCCTTCCTTATGCTTATTGGGAGACTCGAATTGTTTACTGTTCTGATTGTTTTTTCTCCCGGGTTCTGGAGAAAATAGGAATTAATTGCAAGTGGCTTCAGCCAACGAAAACTGCCGGTTAATACCGACGGCAAGAGAGCTAATCGATCACCCCAATTCCCTGCCGTAATATTGTTGGCTCCTCGGTGGTGCAATCCACTACCGTGGAGGGTTCATTGTTCCCGTATCCGCCATTGATAATGGCATCGACATTATTCTTGTATTTGTCATAAATGAGTTCCGGATCGGTAGTATACTCGATCAATTCATCCTCATCGTGAATAGAAGTAGTCATCATAGGATGGCCTAACTTACGCACCAGCTCGATTGAGATATTATTGTCAGGGATCCTTATCCCGATCGTTTTTTTCTTGCTCTGGAATAGTTTGGGTACATTATTCCTGGCATGCAATATAAAGGTAAATGGCCCTGGCAAGTAAGCCTTCATCATCTTAAAGATTCTGTTATCGATCAGTTTTGCATAATCAGATAGTTGACTTAAGTCGCTGAAAATGAATGAGAAATTTGCTTTTTCCGGTCGAATTCCTTTTAGCTTTGCTATTTTTTCAACTGCCCTATGCTGGTATATATCGCAACCAAAAGCATATACCGTATCGGTGGGATAAACGATGACGCCACCTCGCTGCATAATCTCTACTGCACGCAGGATCAGTTTGTGATCCGGATTTTCCGGGTGAATCTTCAACAACATTACCTGAAATTTGAGAGTTCAAAGATAATGGAATATTCGGGTGGTTCTGATCTGCAGGTTAATTTAATCTCTCCCGGGTAGTTAAAGCCGGGAAGGGAACCTGAAACGGAGAAAAGCATAATAGACCTGATGGTACTGACCGGATTGAAATGTATCATTTCTCTCATTTTTTAATGTGATATGGCAGGTATTCATCTAAAGTCACTTAATTTTCATCCGTTTAAAATTTATACTTATTTGAATCCCTGGTCAGGGGAATCCTCTGATCCCTCTTCTTCTTCTTCTTCTTCTTCCCATTCCCTGCGGGTAGGGGGTGGCCCATATTTGCGGTAAGCAAATGACAGGAAAAATCCTGTCAGGAAACCAAAGAGATGAGATTCCCAGGATATTTTATAGTCGAACGGGAATAATCCCCAGACCATTCCTCCATAGAGGAATACCACAAGGAGAGAGATGGCCAGAAGATTAGTATTTTTTCTTAAAATACCGCTGAAGAAGAGAAACGATGCAAATCCATAGACCAGCCCACTTGCCCCGATATGATAAGCTCCCCTGGCCCCTATCCAGACACAAATCCCTGTAATCAGGTAGGTTAGCAGGAAAACCTGCATGCCAACGGGCCTGTAGAAATAAAACAGGGCAAGGCTCAGGAAGAATACCGGAACCGAGTTATCGATCAGGTGTTTGAAGTCCGCATGGATCAGAGGAGCCGTAAGTATCCCTAATAAGCCACTAAGCTTGCGCGGGAATAATCCATAATAAACGAAATTCAGGTCAAGGGAAACCTCGACGATCTTCAGAATCCATATCAAAGCCAGAAAAAAGAGAGGAAAGATCAGGCTGAACACAAATATCTTACGGTCTTCCATAGAAGAAAGTTGCGAGTTGTGGGTTACTGGTTACGAGGTTTTCTGCTGCCCAGTACCTCGTACCTATTTCTCTGAACAAAGTTACAAACTAAAAAGATGCATTGAGCCTTTGCTCTGGTTTATGGTCTTAGTTTTCTCACCATCGCACCAGCCTGCCACATTTCTGACTGCCCCATTTCATTTAATTCGGCTGTGAGCTCGGCTTTGTAGTTATCATGCCCTGTACGTGCAAGGACGACTTTTGTTTCTTCACCTGTTTTCACTCGCTGGTATAATTCTTTAAAGACAGGCAATACGGCATCCCTGAACTTTGGTTTCCAGTCGAGGGCTCCGCGCTGTGCTGTGGCGCTGCAATTGCCATACATCCAGTCCATCCCGTTTTCATCCACCAGCCTGATAAGGCTCTGTGTTAATTCTTCAACGGTTTCATTAAAGGCCTCACTGGGTAAATGTCCGTTTTCTCTTAAAACCTGGTACTGGGCTTCCATGATTCCGGCCAGGGCACCCATCAGGACACCTCTCTCACCGGTAAGGTCACTGTACACTTCCATTTCAAAAGTTGTGGGGAAGAGGTAACCCGAACCAATCCCGATACCCAGGGCAAGGGTCCTTTCCTCTGCTTTGCCGGTAAAATCCTGAAATACAGCATAACTGGCATTGATCCCGGTTCCTGCAAGAAAATTACGCCTGACACTCGTGCCCGATCCTTTCGGTGCAACCAGTATCACATCGATATTGGCAGGAGGAATAACTTTTGTCTGATCTTTGTAGGTAATGGAAAATCCATGCGAAAAGTAGAGGGCGTCACCTTCATTCAGACATGGTTCCAGTTCCGGCCACACCGTTCGCTGAGCTGCATCGGACACCAGGTACTGGATAACCGTACCTTTTTTTGCAGCTTCTGCAATCGGGAACAATGTTTCTCCGGGCACCCAGCCATCAGCAACCGCTTTGTCCCAGTCGGCTATAAAAGCCTGGGACTGTCCGATGATGACATTCATACCATTGTCTTTCAGGTTCAGTGCCTGGGCAGGTCCCTGAACACCATAACCGATGATCGCGATGATCTCATCTTTTAATATTTCCTTTGCTTTTGAAAGAGGGAATTCTTCCCGGGTTACCACTTTCTCGGTAACACCGCCAAATTGTAATTGAGCCATTTTAGTTTATAAGTTTTTAGTTAAAAATGTGTTTAGTTGTATACTACCTCATCTTTATCAAGTAGCTTGAGGAAATCCGACAATCTCTCCTGCTTCATCTTTGTAATCGCAATCCTTCCCGACCGGGTGAACTGAAGCACCTTAAACTGGCTCAGTTCCTTAAAAAGCTCCTGGGTTTCCGATTTATGACCGGTTTTCTCAATCACGGTATAATCCGGTGTTACCTCCAGGATCCGGGCGTTATGTTTTCGGATGATCTTTTCCAGCTCATTGCTCCTGGTCAGTGCATCTGTCGGCACTTTATACAGTGCAATCTCCTGGAAAATTATATTCTCCCCGTTCAGGTAAAAAGCCATTAGTACATCCACCAGTTTCTCAATTTGCTTCACGGTCTTTTCAATCATCTGCGGGGTGGTTGTAACCACAATAGTGAATTTATAAATACCCTGAATGGCTGATTCAGAAACAGTAAGGCTGTCGATATTTAAATGCCGGCGCGTAAAAATAATCGTGATCCTGTTCAGCAAACCAATGCTGTTTTCAGAGAATGCTGTTATCGTATATTCTTTTTCCTTTTCCATCTCTCGTGTTATTATTATTATTCTAACCTGATATCAGATACTGATGCCCCCGAAGCAACCATCGGAAACACATTGTCTTCCTGTTCAACTTTAACTTCAAGCAGGAAGGGATCATCATTGGCAAACATCTCATTTACTGCTTTATCGAGCTCGTCCCTGTTTTCAACCCGCTTGCCTTTAATGCCATAACCCTTGGCAATGGTAATAAACTCGGGATTCTGAAGCTCTGTTGAGGAATACCTTTTTTCGAAAAACAATTGTTGCCATTGCCTGACCATTCCAAGGAAATTATTGTTCAGCAGGATAATTTTGACACCTGCTTTGTTCTGATGTATGGTCCCCAGTTCCTGGATCGTCATTTGGATACCACCATCTCCTACGACTAATACCACTGTCTTGTCGGGACATCCGGTTTTTGCTCCAAACGCAGCCGGAAGTCCAAATCCCATGGTTCCCAAACCTCCTGAAGTTACCAGGCTCCTGGTACTATTAATCTGGGCATACCTGGAAGCGATCATCTGGTGCTGTCCAACATCGGTCACAATGATGGCATCACCTTTGGTATGCTCATTTACCCTCCTGATCACTTCGCCCATGGTCAAACCCGGTTTTTCAGGATGAAGGTCCGGGGTGATTACCTTCTTCACTTCAATGGCACTGGCCCGATGGAATTCCTCCATCCATTCCGGATAGGATTTCTCATTTACCATGGGTATGATTGATTGAAAAATATCTTTAAGGTCGGCGATGACAGCCACATCCGATTTAACGTTTTTATCCACCTCGGCGGGATCGATCTCGCAGTGAATGATCTTAGCCTGCTTTGCGTATGAATTAAGATCTCCGGTTACCCGGTCGTCAAAACGCATTCCGAGGGCAATTAAAACGTCGCATTCATTGGTTTTAATATTGGGAGCATAATTCCCGTGCATACCAAGCATACCTACATTGAGCGGATGGTCGGTAGGCAATGCTGAATTGCCCAGCAGGGTCCAGGCCGCGGGTATCCCGGTTTTCTCGAGGAAAATTTTCAGTTCCTTTTCAGCTTTGGCCAGGATTACCCCCTGTCCAACCAGCGCGAGCGGTTTTTTAGCTTCGTTGATCAGTTTTGCTGCAGCCTGAAGCTGGGTGGGTACCAGGTTAGGCCTGGGAACATAACTCCTGATCTTGGTGCATTTTTTATATGTAAAATCCATTTCGGCAAACTGGGCATCTTTGGTAATGTCAACCATCACCGGTCCCGGCCTGCCGGTTTGTGCGATAAAAAATGCCCTGGCAATGGCATAGGGTATTTCTTCAGCCTTTGTTATCTGGATGTTCCATTTAGTAAGCGGCATTGAAAAGCCCATAACATCAGTTTCCTGGAAAGCATCCGTACCCAGCAGGGGAGATGTTACCTGTCCGCTTATGCAAATGATTGGTGTTGAATCGATCATTGCGTCCGCGAGCCCTGTTGTCAGGTTGGTGGCGCCCGGTCCTGAAGTAACCAGGCATACACCCGTCTTTCCTGTTACCCGGGAATATCCCTGGGCAGCATGGGCCGCACCCTGCTCATGCCTTGTCAGAATATGTTTCAGCTCTTTCTGGTAATCATATAACAGGTCGTAAACAGGCATAATGGATCCTCCCGGATAGCCAAAAATAGTATCGACTCCCTCTTCGATCAGGGAAAGCAGAACAGCTTCTGATCCGCTAACTCGTCTTTTTGATGTTTTCTTATCCACTGTTTAACTTTTGTTTTAAGATTGTATGTTTATAATACGATAGTTAGATTAGATAATCCTGATGGCACCCTTATCGGCAGATGATACCAGGCTGGCATAGACCTTAAGCGCAGGAGAAACCTGCCTGTCCCTTTCACCCGGATGGTAGGCACTGTCACCTTTAGCCTCCTCCTTTTTCCTCCTAACATCCAACTCAGCCGAAGGGATATCAAGCCGGATCGACCGGTCGGGAATGCTTATCCGGATAGTATCTCCGGTCTCCACCAGAGCCAGGTTGCCACCTGCAGCAGCCTCAGGGGAGATGTGCCCGATGGACAATCCTGATGTACCGCCGGAAAAACGTCCATCTGTAATTAATGCACATTTTTCTCCGAGTCGTTTTGCTTTGATATAAGATGTAGGATAGAGCATTTCCTGCATTCCGGGACCTCCCCTGGGACCCTCGTACCGGATTACCACCACATCGCCCGCTTTAACCTCATCCATTAAAATGGCATCGCAGGCGGCATCCTGGGAAGAAAATACTATGGCCCTTCCTTTAAAAGTATACACAGACGGGTCAACTCCTGCTGTCTTAATAATGCAGCCATCTTCAGCCAGGTTACCGTATAGTATAGCCAATCCACCATCTTTACTGTATGCGTTTTCCAGGTCATGGATACAACCGTTTTTCCTGTCTTTATCCAGTTCTTTATAGGTTGAGTTTTGCGAACCCATGGTCAGGTTTTTCTTTCCTGCCGGAGCACTTCTGAAAATCTGAATGAGCTTATTGTCAGCCGATTCACGCATGATATCGTACCTGTCAAGGGCTTCTGCGAGCGACAAACCATCAGCCCGGTTTACAGCTGTGTTTACAAGCCCGGCCCTGTCAAGTTCTCCCAGAATAGATAAGATCCCTCCGGCCCGGTTTACATCTTCCACATGGTATGAGGAGCTTGGGGCCACTTTACAGAGGACGGGAACCTTGTGCGATAACTGATCGATGTCTTTCATGGTGAACGGAACTCCGGCTTCCCGGGCTATAGCCAGAAGGTGAAGCACTGTGTTGGTTGAACCGCCCATGGCAATATCCAGGGTCATGGCATTCATGAAGGCATCACGGGAGGCAATAGATCTGGGAAGTATGGTATCATCATCATTAAAATAATGCTTTTTGGTATTCTCTACTATCTGGCGGGCTCCCTTAAAAAACAATTCAAGACGGTTCTTATGCGTGGCAAGCACCGTTCCGTTGCCGGGCAGGGCAAGGCCGATGGCCTCATTGAGGCAGTTCATGGAGTTGGCAGTAAACATTCCTGAACAGGATCCACAGGTAGGACAGGCATTTTTTTCTATCTCCAGGAGTTGTTTGTCAGAAACAGATCCATCTCCGGCCATCACCATTGTATCCACCAGGTCGTATTTTTTATCGCCCACTATGCCTGCTTCCATGGGTCCCCCTGAAACAAAAATTGCAGGAATATTAAGCCTCATGGCTGCCATCATCATTCCCGGTGTGATCTTGTCACAATTACTGATGCAGATCATGGCATCCACCTTATGGGCATTTGCCATATATTCAATGCTGTCGGCGATCAGGTCACGTGAAGGCAAAGAATAAAGCATGCCGTCATGTCCCATAGCTATTCCGTCATCGATAGCTATAGTATTGAATTCAGCTGCAAAACATCCCTGTTTTTCAATTTCTTCCTTGACCAGCTGACCGATAGGGTGCAGATGTACATGTCCCGGAACGAATTGTGTAAAGGAATTTACCACAGCGATAACCGGGTTTCCAAAGTGTTCTTCTTTCATTCCATTGGCTCGCCATAGACTCCTGGCTCCGGCCATTCTACGGCCCTGTGTGGTTGTATTGCTTCTAAGTTGTCTGGGCATATTTTAAGTCTGATTATATGGATAAAAAAAAACAAAGGCCACTCTTAATCCTTCGAGAATGGCCTTTGTTTTATATTAGTATTAACATACCATCCTCACTTGTAGAGCAAGACTACGCCCACAATGAGAATAAGGAGTATGTTAAGGTTAAATCGCATAACTGTATTATGCAGCAAATATATTTATAAATCTTTTAAATCAAAATAATTTATAGTTAAAAAGGGAATTCATCTAACAAATTACAAGAAATCCCGGGATTTACTTTCAATTTGTAATTAAAAAAGGGCAAGCTACTTATATCGCACCGCTACAACTATCTACCCTTGCTTCCTTCCGGACCTGGGGGAGTTCGACAGGAGCTGGTCGTATAAGACTTGCCCGGATGCAAAATTAAGAAGATTTATTGTACCGGACAATAATGGCCTGGCTTTATGTCTGACAACTTCTTAAAAATCCATAAAAACTAATATCTTTGTTTGCAACAACCTGTACCTTAATAAATACAAACTATGGAAAATAAGAATACATCTGTTTTCATGAATGCACTTACCTGGGGTATCATCATTGGCCTGGTTTCAATTGTGTACAGCGTTATCCTTTATATGGTTGATCAGGTGTTTAATCAGACCCTGGGATATTTTGGGATCCTGATATTGATTGCCGGTTTGGTCATTGCAGTAAAAAGTTACCGGGATAATGTTCTGGAAGGAGAGATATCATTTGGCAAGGCCTTTGGATTTGGTATTCTGGTGGCACTTGTCTCCGCTGTTCTGGGAGCCATTTATAATTATCTTCTTTATACGGTTATTGATCCTGACCTGCAGCAAAAAATGTTGGAGATGGTGGCTGAAAAAATGCTGGATAAGGGAGTGCCTGAAGGGCAAATAGACCAGGCCCTTGAAGTATCCAAGAGATTCATGGGTCCTGTTATCACTTCAATTGTTGCAGTTTTTAGCGGTACACTTTTCGGAACGATCATTTCACTGGTTGTTGCAGCCATCTTTAAAAAGGAGTCTGAATAAATCCTGTAATGAATTCTGAATGAACTTATCTGTCATCATTCCCTTGTTCAATGAAGAGGAGTCGCTGGAAGAGCTGATCGATTGGATTACTCGTGTGATAAGCGGACAATCTTTAGATTATGAGATTGTTCTGATTGATGATGGCAGTAGCGACAATTCCTGGAAAGTAATAGAGAAACTTACCTCATCGAATGACCGTTTAAAGGCGATTCGTTTCAGGAGGAATTATGGGAAAGCGGCGGCTTTACAGAGTGGTTTTGAGGCTGCAACAGGTGATGTGGTGATTACCATGGATGCTGATCTGCAGGATAGCCCCGAAGAGATACCGGACCTTTATAAAATGATTTCAGAGGAAGGGTTGGATCTGGTTTCGGGCTGGAAAAGGAAGCGCCATGATCCCATTACCAAGCGCTGGCCCAGTAAATTCTATAACTGGACAGTCAGAAGGGTTACCAGGATCAAATTGCATGATTTTAATTGTGGGCTGAAAGCCTATAAATACGATGTGATTAAAAGCATTGAAATATACGGTGATATGCACCGGTATATTCCTGTTCTGGCGAAAAAAGCAGGATTTAGCAGGATTGGAGAAAAGGTGGTCCGGCATCAGAAAAGGAAGTACGGTGTTACGAAATATGGACTGGAACGTTACATGAAGGGGTATCTCGATCTGCTTTCCATTGTATTCATGTCGAGATTTGCAAAAAAACCAATGCACATCTTCGGCGCCCTGGGTACACTGATGTTTTTCATTGGATTTTTTATTGCAGCCTACATGGGGATTGAAAAAATAATCGCTTCAGTCAACAATATTGTTAAGATCAGGGTAACTGAAAGTCCTTATTTCTACCTCGCTCTGACTGCTATGATCCTGGGTACACAGTTGTTCCTGGCAGGATTTTTAGGTGAAATGATTTCAAGGAGTTCGTCGGAAAGAAATAAATATCTCATCTCCGAAAAAATTAACATTTAAGTATTGAAGATCGTTTGTATAGGACCTGCTTTTCCTCTTCGCGGAGGTATTGCCAATTTCAATATGGCCTTAACCAGGTCCTTTCAGGAACCCGGTAATGATGTTCAGATCGTATCCTTTTCCCTTCAGTATCCCCGTTTTCTGTTTCCCGGCAAATCACAGGTTGAACCGGGTGTTCCTCCCGCATTAACCATCCTTCCGTTGATCAATTCCTTGAATCCTTTTTCCTGGATACGAACTGCCCGGTGGATAAGGAAAAAATGTCCGGATGTAGTGGTCGTTCATCACTGGATGCCATTCATTGCCGTTTCTCTGGGTTTTATTCTTCGCAGGATAAGAAAAATTCCGGCTTTAAAGATAATTTCCGTTGTTCATAATGTGGTCCCTCATGAGAAGCAACCGGGCTGGCGCAGGATCTCTCGTTACTTTTTTAAATCCTGCCATGGTTTTGTGGCTATGTCAGGCACGGTACTGGAAGACCTGGAATTGTTTGTCAGGGCAAAGGAAATGCGGTTTATTCCGCATCCCGTTTATGATATTTTTGGTGAGAAAGCAGACAGGGAATCGGCCTTCGGGCATTTAAAGCTTGATAAGGATCTTTCCTACCTTCTGTTTTTCGGTATGATCAGGAAGTATAAAGGGCTGGATTTATTACTCGATGCAATGCCGGACATTATCAGGGCATTGCCCAATGTGAGGCTTATTGTTGCAGGTGAGTTCTACTCAGACAAAGATGCCTGCCTGCAAAAAATTGAGAATCTTGGCATCAGAGATCAGATTATCATTGCCGATGAGTTTATTCCTTCCGATCAGGTTAAATATTATTTTAGTGTGGCAGACATGGTTGTTCAGCCTTACATTACTGCTACCCAGAGCGGAGTAACCCAGATTGCCTACCATTTTGAGGTACCAATGCTGGTCACTGATGTGGGGGGATTAGCTGAAATCGTGCCGGATGAGAAGGTTGGGTACGTAGTCCCGGTCGACCAGAATGCAATAAGTAATAAGGTTATTGAATTTTTTAAAAACAACCGCAGGGAAGAATTTATTTCAAACCTGAAGGAAGAAAAGAAACGATTTTCCTGGGAAGAAATGGCCAGGGGTATTCTTGAACTGGCTGGTCATGAGAGGACCTCAGCCTGAAGTTTTTCAAATACTATTCTGTCGATCGGAAAGGTCAACCCGGCCTTATCGCTCTTTCGGAGATCAATCCATCTGAAACTCTGGGAGCCATTTACCATTTCCGGAAAGTCAAAAGGAACCTCTGAAATTTTAAACCTGATCTGTTCTTTAAACCGGACTTTGTAATATATGCTGATGAGCTGGGCATTATCGTAGAACAGTGCTTTTTGAAAGTAATCCGTTGTATGGTAATGGCTGAGGATTTCAATCTCCTGACCAAATTCTTCCACTGCTTCACGCTTTAAGCAATCTGCCGGACCCTCCCCAAAATGCATTCCTCCTCCCGGAAATTTTACCATCCTGGTGTTGAGCATGAATTCATCACTCAGCAGGACATGGTGCCGGTCTCTGAAGATAAGTGCGTAGACTCTGATTATGAATTGATTGATTGGTTCTGAGGTCATGGTTCAAATAGTTGCGAGTTACGAGGGGGTATGGGTGTGGGGATAAAAGTTGCCTGCCTTCGGCAGGTAAACAGGTTTTTCTTTCACGTCACACGTCACACGTCGCTCGTCACTCGTTCCAGGTTGCAGATTCAATTGCCGACTACAATTGACTGGTAATATAAGCCTTAATCTCCTCCACCTGCTCCGGATGGAACCATTTCATATCCTTGTATCTCCTGAACCAGGTTAATTGCCTTCGTGCATAATGTCTTGAATTTCTTTTTATTAACTCAATGGCCTTGTCGAGGCTGATCTCTCCTTCAAGATGCCGGAATAATTCTTTATACCCTAATGTTTTCAGGGCATTCAGCTGTTTATTCTCATATATCGATCGTGCCTCATCCAGCAGGCCCTGGCTTATCATCCGGTCAACCCGGCTGTTGATCCGGTTGTGTAATTCTTCCCGTGGCAGATCAAGGCCTGTCATGATCATTTTAAAGTACCTGGTTATTTTCTTTTTTTTCAGGAAAGAGGAATAGGGTTTTCCGGTGATAAGGCAAACTTCAAGTGCTTTCAGGATCCTTTTAGGATTATGCAGGTCGACTCTATTGTAATAATCCGGATCCAGCCTGTTCAGGTCAGAACGAAGGCTTTCAATACCTTCATCCCTGAATTTTTGCTGCAATTTTTTCCTGATCTCATGGTCCACTGAAGGCAATTCATCGATTCCATAACATATGGCATCGATATACAATCCTGATCCGCCTACAAGAAATGCCACAGGATGTTTGCTGAAGACTCCGTTCAGGGCTTTCATAGCATCCTGTTCATACATGCTGGCGTTATAATAATCACTGATTGACCAATATTGTATGAGGTGGTGGGGAACTGAACTGAGTTGATCCGTGTCAGGTACAGCAGTCCCTATGTTCATCTCCTTATAAATTTGTCGTGAGTCGGCAGAAACAATTTCGGTTTTAAAATAACTGGCGAGGCTTATGCCCAGGGAGGTTTTTCCAATGGCTGTCGGACCGGCCAGGATCACCAGGGTTTTAGAATTCATTTTGGGTGTCATCATCAATCAGGCTGTTACCAAAATCTGAATCAGGAAAGAATCCGTCTCCGAAATCATCATCCAATAGTTCGATCATTGTGTCATCAAAATCGTCCACCCCCTTAATGGGAAAAACCTGGTCCATCAGGATTTGTTGTGGGGGACATCCCTGTGAAAATGTGCATACCGGATATTCTTTATATTGTTTGGTTAGGTGCATGTCTACTGTTTCTATAAAAAATACCCTCTCATTGAATACGTCAAATACGTAGAGGAGCCTTTGTTTCTTTTCCTTAATGTGATCGGAAAATTTAGCAGAGTCCATCACAAGCATTTCGATTTCAGGCTCTTCGGAGATGTCGAACAGGGTAATTTCTTTTTCTTTTTCCCATTGGCTGTTGCAAAGGTAGAAAGAAGCAATCTGGGAAGTATCATAGTGCAGGTCTTTTTGTATAGCAACATGAAGGTCAAAGAAAGTCTGATCGGACAGGACTTCAAAATCCCTCACGAAGTCATCTTCTTCATGTGAAATCAACCTGAATTTACAGACCATCAATCAGTTTTTACACAAGTTAAGCAAAAATTTTAATGTATCCACGCCATCTGCATAATCCCATACGTTGGGATTCTGGGTAGAACCAAATGCAATGGTCTCTATTCCAGGGATTTTTGGTCCCGCAATACATTGAATTTGCTCTTTTTTCTGGTTTAGAAACTGAGCCGCATGATCTAAATTGCCGTAGCGTTCAAAATATAAATTTGCTACCGGGGATTGTATCCCCTGATCCTCTTTTATCAGTAAGAATCCATTATCAAGGTGAGGTATCCTGTTCATCAGGTAAACCGACCGGTAATAGTTATAATTGTTTGCATATTTATTATGATCGGTCAACCATGAATAGTGTTCCATCGACCTGATAAGATGTGGTAATGAAAAATCTTCTGGGACGAAAATCTTTGATATATTTCTGCATCCAAGTCCAAAATAGATAAAAATGTCATCAGCCAGTTTCCGGAGATCCTCCGGATTTTCGTCTCCTTTAAGTATGGCAACACCATTCCTGTTTTTCCTGAATATGTGTGGATATTTCCCGAAATAGTATTGAAAATACCTGTAGCTGTTATTGCTTCCTGTGGCAATAATGGCATCGATGGAATCAAAAGGCCCTTCACGGAAATTCATCATTTCCTTCCATTCAGGATTATGCTGTATCAGCAATTCGGCGATAAATGGAAGGAGTTCTTTATCTTTTGAGGATAATTTGGATTCCAGCCTGTTACCACTTATGAGAATGGTAAGGAAATCATGAAATCCAACCAGTGGGATATTCCCAGCCATGACGGTGCCTATGCGATACCCCGGATTCTGGTTCAGCTGTTCCGGGGAGTAAGAAGAAAGCCATCGATCAAGGCTGTCGCGGGATAAAATTCTTGATATCTCACGAAGTGCAAATATTGTATAATCCCTTATAAACCAGGGATTTTTAGCAGTGCTGGCACGTATGGCCTGATCCAGCCTGGTATGTAAATTTTCCCGGGAAGGATCAGAAGGGCCTTTTTTATCAAGGTATTCTTCCAGGAATTTTCCGAGCCATGCAAACGATTCTATCCTATCATCAAGCAGCACGTTAAATGTTTATCCCAGGCTGAATGGCTAGAAATTATTCATGAGACTATCCCAGGGTAAAGATTCAAAAATTGTACCCAATGTGGCACCCAGGAACAATACCCAGATTAATCCTATCAGTATCAGAACACCGGAGATGGCAATTCCTATAATAGAGCAGATCTTGCCGGCATTGGCATTTTTCTGGGAGTTGACCGTGTATTTCCCGGGATCTGCCTGGTAAATGTTCAGGGCTTTAGATCCCAGGAGGAGGCCTATGATTCCTAAAGTAAGGCCAATGATGGCTATGAAACCGCAACACCAGCTGGTGACGATGGAAAAGATCCCCAAAACAAGTGATGCTGTGGCATTAGGAAGGGGGATTGGTGGATTGGATCCGGATGGTGTAGTTTCGGGATTCTGCGTGTTTTCTAGATTTTCCATGATATCGAATGATTAGATTGTTATCAGTTTATAAATATAGTGAAGAAATATGACAGAGGAGTTAATAATGAACATCACTTTTAAAATAAATGCTCCCGATCTGAATTTAAAAATGAGATGCATAAAAAGGAAAATAAACATAGCCATGACAGGCAGCAGCGCGGGATATAGGAGAATGCTTTCCCAGAGGTGCCCCTTCAGCAGTTCGATTACTGATCGCTGAAGTCCGCATCCGGGACAATCGACACCCATAACCTCCTTGAATGAGCAAGGCTTCTGGTGTGCTTCAAGCCAGTGGATAATCTTCTCCAGCATATCGCTGCGGTATAATGAATTCCCAGATTTAAACTGCAAGTTACGAGTTACGAGTTGCGAGGTGTCTGCTAATCAGCTCATTTCAATCTTTAGGCAATTTAGGCAATTTAGTTAATCTAGTCAATTCCCTTCTTGATCAGGTTTAATGCTGAACCTGCTTTAAACCATCCAATCTGCTTTTGGTTATAACTATGATTTACAGGAAATTCATCTGTGGTTCCATCAGCATGAGTTAGCTTGATAGTCAGTGCCTTACCTGGAGAAAAGTCACTAAGGCCATGGATATCAATGGTATCGTCCTCGCGGATTTTTTCATAATCGTCCGTATTGCTGAAGGTCAGTGCCAGCAGGCCTTGTTTCTTCAAATTGGTTTCATGTATACGGGCAAATGAACGCACCACGACAGCCCGGACTCCCAGGTTTCGGGGTTCCATGGCGGCGTGTTCCCGTGATGATCCCTCTCCATAATTCTCATCCCCGATAATTACGGTGCCTGTATCGGATTCCTGGTATTTCCTGGCCGAATCAGGTACCGATAAAAATTCTGCCGATGCAGGATTCTTAACAGTATTGGCCTTATCATTGAAATAGTTTATTGCCCCGATCATCAGGTTATTGGAGATATTATCGAGGTGTCCCCTGTATCTTAACCAGGGACCTGCCATGGAGATATGGTCGGTGGTGCATTTCCCTTTCACCTTAATTAATAGTTTAAGTCCGGTCAGGTCATGTCCTTCCCAGGGCTGAAATGGTTTCAGGAGCTGGAGCCTTTCCGATCCGGGATCTACTTTTATAGCCATTTTAGTGCCATCATCCGCAGGGGGTACATAACCGCTGTCTTCCACTGCAAATCCTTTTTCAGGCAATTCCAGGCCTGTTGGCGGATCGAGCTGAACTTCATCGCCTTTATTGTTTACGAGTTTATCTTTCATTGGATTAAAGGTGAGGTCTCCTGCAATGGCAAGTGCGGTAACAATCTCCGGGGAGCTTACAAAGGAATGAGTGTTGGGGTTGCCGTCATTTCTTTTGGCAAAATTCCTGTTAAAGGAAGTGATAATTGAATTTTTTTCCTGTTTATCTGCGTTGTGCCTTGCCCACTGACCTATACAGGGACCGCATGCATTTGCCAGCACAACACCTCCAATATCTTCAAATACCTTTAGCAGCCCATCCCGTTCGATGGTATACCTGACCATTTCCGAACCGGGGGTTACTGTAAACGCTGATTTTGCCGTAAGTCCTTTCTCCAAAGCCTGGCGAGCGACTGCTGCTGCCCTTGTAATATCCTCGTAAGAGGAATTTGTGCATGAACCGATAAGCCCAACTTCCAGCTTCTTCGGGAAATCATTTTTAAGGACTGCATCTGCAAATTCTGACAAAGGCCAGGCCCGGTCAGGAGAGAAGGGGCCATTGATATGTGGTTCCAGTTCCGAGAGGTTGATGTCAATCACCTGGTCGAAATATTTTTCGGGATGGTCATATACCTCCGGATCTCCAGTCAGGTGCTGACCGACCCTGTCAGCTTCTTTAGCAATTTCAGCGCGTCCGGTACCGATAAGGTAACCGGCCATTTTTTTATCATATCCGAAAAGGGATGTTGTAGCTCCAATCTCGGCCCCCATGTTACATATTGTTCCCTTTCCCGTACATGAAATGGTTTGTGCTCCTTCCCCGAAATATTCCACGATACTCCCTGTTCCACCTTTTACAGTAAGTATGCCAGCCACTTTTAATATGACATCCTTGGCCGATGTCCAGCCATTTAATTTACCTGTCAGCCTGACACCGATCAGTTCCGGCATTTTCAATTCCCATGGCATACCTGCCATCACGTCAACAGCATCGGCTCCACCGACTCCAATAGCCACCATTCCCAGTCCACCTGCATTTACAGTATGCGAATCGGTCCCGATCATCATTCCTCCCGGGAATGCATAATTTTCAAGTATTACCTGGTGGATAATTCCTGCACCCGGTTGCCAGAACCCGATTCCATATTTACTCGACACGGATTGAAGGAAATCAAAAACTTCCCTGTTCAAGAATATTGATGATACCAGGTCTTTTTTTGCTCCCTGTTTTGCCAGTATCAGGTGATCGCAATGAACCGTTGATGGTACAGCCACTTTAGCTTTTCCTGCCTGCATAAACTGGAGCAGGGCCATCTGTGCCGTGGCATCCTGCATGGCCACACGATCCGGATTAAAGTAGACGTAATCTTTCCCCCTTAAATATGGCTTGACCGGATTCTCATCGCTTAAATGAGTATACACTATTTTTTCAGCCAGGGCCAGCGGTTTTTGTAATTCCTTCCTGGTACGGATAATTTTTTCTTCTAACTGGTTATAAACAGTTTTTATCATATCAATATCGAAAATCATAATAAATTGTTTGTAAAGTGGAATACTATATCTGTCATAACAAAATTAAATGTTTCAAATGAATAAACTTGTGCTAAGTATTATTTTAGTATTTTTATGGTGATTTCATTAATAATAAATGGTGGCTATTTAATAAGTTAGATGAGATTTTTTAGTTTATTTCAGGACAATTTCAGGGTGAGTTTGAAATCGATCAGAGCCAACATAGTCCGTTCCATACTGACCATGTTTATTATTGCTTTCGGGATCACTGCCCTCGTTGGTATCCTCACAGCTATTGATGCCATTGAGAAATCCATTACGGATGAATTTGCCCGCATGGGTGCAAATACGTTTACCATTGAAAGCAGGGGGATGCACATTCAGATAGGGGACAACCGCTACAGGAGAAAGAATTATTCATATATATCATACCGGCAGGCAAGAGAATTCAAAGAAATTTTCGAGTTTCCGGCAAGTGTATCTGTCTGGACATGGGCATCAGGAACTGCCACTGTAAAATATAAATCAAAGAAAACAAACCCGAATACACCGGTTTTAGGGGCAGATGAGAATTATCTGTTTACAGCAGGATATGATATGGCTCGTGGGCGGAACATTTCGGAGCATGACGTGGAGATGAACAGGAATTATGCGATCATCGGTTCCGGGATAGTGAAGACAATATTTGAGAAGGATGAGGACCCGATGGATAAGGTGATCAGTATTGGCAGCGGCAAGTTCAAGGTCATTGGAATATTGGCAGATAAGGGTTCTTCGCAGCATGGACAGGGGGATAAATTATGCCTGATACCTTATTCGGCCGTCAGGCAATACTTTTCTCGTCCCCAGATGGGCTATTCCATCAACGTAACCACGTACAATAAGGAATTAATAGATGCAGCGATGGGAGAGGCCGAGGCCAAATTCAGGGTTGTAAGAAATTTGAATACTGTTGATGAGTCGGACTTTAATATTACCAAGAGTGACAGTCTTGCAAATATGCTGATTGAGAATTTGAAATTTGTGACAATTGCAGCAACTCTGATTGGTATTATTACCCTGTTCGGGGCTGCAGTCGGACTCATGAATATTATGCTGGTATCGGTCACCGAGCGTACAAGGGAAATAGGTATTCGCAAGGCAATTGGCGCTAAATCAATGACCATCAAACAACAGTTCCTCTTTGAAGCTGTTATGATCGGTCAGTTGGGGGGTGCCCTCGGGATCATTTTCGGGATCCTGATAGGTAACCTGGTATCACTGATCATAGGTACCTCGTTTATCATACCGTGGATGTGGATCATTATGGGAGTGGTACTATGCTTTTTCGTCGGTATCATATCAGGTTATATACCTGCACAAAAGGCAAGTAAGATGGATCCAATCACGGCACTGAGATATGAATAATAAAAAGGTTTAAGTATTATCATATTTGATTTATCATGCAACCATTAAAAATAGAATCAACTATCAATACACCAGTTGTGGATTTTGATCCGGGAAAAGGTTATCTGTTGATTGAAGGGCGCTCTATCCCTGAAAATCCCGGCCACTTTTATGAATTAATATTTGAATGGCTGGATGCTTATTATTCCAATCCAAAGGATGAAACCACTGTCGAGATCAAGCTGGAATATGTGAATAGCGGCTCCTCAAAATATATACTTGAATTTCTCAGATACGTGAGTAAATACCATAAGGAAGGTAAGAAAAGTACAGTGCATTGGTATTTTGAAGAGGAGGATGAATCGATTGAGGAATTAGGTGAACACTATGGGAGCCTTGTGGATGTTCCGTTCTTTTTTCATGTGATAGCGGAGGATGAGGATGAATAAAAAAACGCATCCCGAATAATCAGGGATGCGTTCTTTATACCTGTTGATACTTTCTAAAATAATTTCGGGATCAGGTCTACCACCCTGCAGGAATAACCCCACTCATTATCATACCATGACAATACCTTCACTAACTTACCATTTACCATGGTGCTTAATGCATCGAAAATGGAAGAGTGTGTATTCCCAATAATATCGACCGATACTATCGGATCTTCCGTATATTCCAGAATACCTTTCATCGGACCTTCGGCTGCTGCCTTAACGGCGGCATTGACCTTCTCTCTGGTAACCTCTTTGCTCAGTACGGCAACCAGGTCAACCAGTGAACCGGTAGGGGTGGGAACACGGATTGCGAGACCGTCGAGCTTACCACTCAATGCAGGAATAACCTTGCCAACAGCTTTTGCAGCACCGGTTGTTGTTGGAATCTGTGACAGAGCTGCTGACCGGGCCCTTCTGAGGTCAGAATGAGGTCCGTCAAGTAACATCTGGTCATTGGTGTAGGAGTGGATTGTGGTCATAAATCCTAATTCGATTCCAAAACTATCGTTCAATACCTTGGCAACCGGGGCCAGGCAGTTGGTGGTGCAGGAAGCATTCGATACGCACTGGTCTTCAGGACGTATTGCGTCATCATTCACTCCCAGTACGATCATGTTGTCTATCTGGTCTTTTGCAGGAACGGTAAGGATAACTTTCTTGGCACCATTTTTAAGGTGATCGCCATATCCGCCTTTGGCACTTTCTTTGGCCCTGAAAATTCCGGTAGATTCAATAACCAAGTCGGGTGTTTCAGCCCAGGGGATATTGGCCGGGCTTCTTTCTTCTGTAACAACGGTACGGTGTCCTTCCACAATAATGGCATTCTCATCGAAGGTGACTTCCTTCTCAAATCTTCCCTGGGTGGAGTCATACTTCAGCAGGTGGGCAAGGGTTTTGTTATCGGTCAGGTCATTAATACCAACCACTTCAAGATCAGGATGGTCGAGAATAATCTTATACACATTCCGCCCAATCCTCCCAAAGCCATTGATAGCTACTTTAATCTTTGTCATAATGGTTATTATTTAATAGGTTAACTCTGTTTCTTAAAGAATTGCAAACTTAAGTAATTAATGTTAATTGTTCAAGAAATAGAATTTATAAAATGATAAAGGAAAATCCCTTCAAACAGGATTAATTCTTTACGGGAAATCTATTCTATATTGTGCCCGATAAAAGAAATTCTTTTATTGATTAACAAAGTCTTTTTCGTCGATGATACCTCTGTCATCAACAATTTTGCCGAAGCGGTAACTGATAAAGAGTGTCACAAAGATAAAATTGTTGTCCTCTGTAGCCATGATGGGAATTCTTTTAGGAAAAGCATCGATCATAATGCCACCTTCCAGGGCATGCATGGTTATATTTTGACGGCTGTATTCAAATGACACTCCCAGTCTTCCATAAATCCCCGGGAGTACACTTATTTCATTGAATCCTTTAAAGAAAGATGAACGGCCAAATATACTTGATTGGTGTATTGAGGTATTAAATTTTTCATCTGACAGGTAATAATCTCCGGTTGGATCGGTTGGATTGGTCTCGTATACTTCGTAATAGATAGGTTTTATAAAGCCGGCAGCCGGACCGAAGCAAAAGAAACGGCGTATAGAAATGCCCCCCTTATCAATTTTTCTGAACAATTCTTTCTGCCTGCCATAACCTACCCGCAGATTAAAAAACGAATTTTCTTTTCCATATACAAAGCTTCTGTTGCTGATAAAGTTGTTCGAGATCTTAACTTCTTTGGGATGTTTAAATCCTACAAAATCAAGATCAAAAACTGTTTTTTTGCGAGCATTGATCCTTTTTGCATACCGGCCGTTGAATCCCCAGCCATTGCTGTTAAGCAGGAATGCCACGGTCTTTTCATTCCGATAAAAAATGGGAGATTGCCCGGAGATCTCTCCCTGGGCCTGGATCAATGCTATCGCCAGGTGACAAAGTAATAATCCAATAATTATTTTTTTCATTTACTCCCCTAATGAAATGAATAACGGGGCATTCATTTAAAAACGTATGCCCCGTTATTGTAAAATAAAAAGATGATATGTGGTAACAGGCCGGTTAACTGTCCGTCTCCTGTACTTCTTCGGTGTCCGCTTGAGCATATGCAGGACACAATTTTTTATTGCATGAACTGACTGCTAATCCGATAATGAACAGAGCAACAACAAGGATGAATTTTGCTTTTTTCATATGACTGTGAATTATTTTATCCAATGACCAGTTTAGATCGATAAAGTTAATACTTTTTTTTAATTAGAAAATGTTATCGATATGTTAAAATACTTAACGTTACACAGATGCAAATTATTTCCGGGTAACGGAAAATCCATTGTTTTT
>CAYZEZ010000026.1:0-26098 GCA_964477295.1 uncultured Bacteroides sp.
CACCCATTACCTTATCTGCCAGGACAGGTATCGTTACATCACTAACGCGGCTTCCGATAACCCGGCCGCTGGCAAGCTGGTAAATATAATACCTCGGATAAGGTTCAATGACTTTTATCGGAACACTGTCCACCAGATAATCAACTCCATTTTCAACACGGGATATATAGAGGTTCCCTATATCACCAACAACAGCTGTTGTTGCATTTACGTCAACATCTACACCGCCTAATAAGTCAGCAGGTAAAATTGTATCCGGTGCAACCGAGAATCCACTTGTCACTTCAATGGTAAGGGTATCTGTTATATTTGCGCTGCTTACATTCAACAAAAATCCCTGGTAATCCTTTTCAATAAAAATCGTATCCTTTTCTGACAACGCAACTTCAGGCTTGAATTCCACATAGGTGCCTCCTGCAATTAAGCCGTGCACGTGATTCCCTGTCAGGTCAACTGCCTGGCTTGCATTGGGCAGGTCAAAATTCCAGTAACCCGCCAGTCCTGGTTCATCACCAGCTAATATTTCCAGCTTATTATCGGCTATGGTTGCCGAATCTTTGGCCACATTCCAGAAGCGTACATCTTCAATAGTTCCTTTGAAGGCCCTGTCAGTTCCACCAGCATCCCAGCCAAGGTACAATTTACCGTCAGCGTAATTATAGTTTGAATTATCTATATCCATAGTATATTTAACACCATCCACGTACATTGTCCTCGTAGTATCTGTGAGTACTGCAGCCACATGGTGCCAGGTATCGCTGCTGATGACATCTGTAACGGTTCCGTAATCATCGGCAAGGTTTGTCATGAACCTCAGCTTGCCTGAGCCCTGCCAGCTGGATGAATACTGTATCCCGGCATTCCCTGTGCTTCTGTGGTAAATAAGCCCTGCATTGTTAGGCTGTGCACCATCAGGCTTTATCCACATCTCGATAGTGTAAGGCAGAGTATCAACAGCTAATCCTGAAATATCTATGTTGCTGGTATTGCCATCCCCACCTTGCAGATACATGGCATAGTTCTTACCGTCGGCCTCAACAAACTCAATGGTATATGTCTGCTGATCCACGCCATTCTGTGCAGTCACCACTACGTTTGCCGTTCCGCTGCCTGAAGAAACATCCACGGCACCAACGCCTGCAACCGAAGCATTCAGGTTGGTTGGAGTAGCCGAAACATTGATCGATGTTGTTCCGATGGGGAATATTACCGTATACTCTGTAACTTCAGGATCAAATACAGGATCCAGTGCGGCAATATCCAGGTCCAAAGCAGATAATGTGGTATCAGACGGATCAAAGGTTAGAACGTAATCCCCGCCTGTGATGGCCCCGTGTAATTCATCACCTGTCATATCTACAGCAACCGTCGGGCTGGTTAGGTTAAAATTATAATAGGCTACCAGGTCTGTCTCATCCCCATCGAGTATATCATATTTATGGTCGACCAGGTCGGCTGAGTCTTTTAAGACATCCCATATCCTGACTTCATCAATGATCCCTTTGAATGCTCTGTCTCCGGCACCTGAATCCCAACCGAGATACAAGCTGCCGCCAGAGAAATCGTATGCAGGATTATCAATCCTCTCGTAATAGGGAACGCTGTCCAGATGAACTATCCTTGAAGTATCTGTGATCACCATGGCCACATGATGCCAGATGTCTGTTGTTATCACAGGACTAAGAACACCATAATCTGAAGCGATATTTGTCATCACCCTCAGTTTGCCGGCACCCTGCCAGCCGGATGTATATTGTATTCCTGCATTATTTGCCCCATCACGATGATAAAACAATCCTGTATTATTGATCTGTGTCCCTTCAGCCTTCATCCAGAATTCTACGGTAATGGGATAGCTGGTAATGGGAAGTCCCGAAATATCGACATTGCTGGTACTGCCACTACCACCAGGCAGGTGCATGCCATAGTTTTTCCCGTCTGCTTCAATTACGTTAACAGTATAGGTTCTTGATGTCAAACCATCTGTGGCAGTGACAACAATATCGGTCGTGGCAGTTCCGCCCTCAATGGCCAGGGTACTGTCTCCCTCCACCGTAGCACCCGGGAAATTGGGTGCGGCAGATATATCAATCGAATCAGTTCCCACAGGCACATATACAGTATAGGCGTAGGTCATCATATCAAATACCGGATCCAGGGCAGAGGTGTCCACCATGATGGTATCCAGGTACGCATCCGTCGATCCGTCATCGACAGTAAAATTGATGTAATAATCTGTAGTGTCGGACATATCAAAGGAGATAACCGTGATGGTATCCTTTGCACTTCCTGTAGTAACATCGATAGCTCCATCTCCTGATACTATAGCATCCATTGTGGTTCCGGTGGCTGATACATTTACTTCACCTGTGGTACCGTAAGGTAGCAGGACATCGTACATGGTCACTCCCTGGTCGAACGCCGGGTCAAGCATTCCGTAATCTAACTCTAATGCAGAAAGTGTGGATACATCCAGACCCGGTATGCTTGCTGCCATCTCAACACTCAAAACGTCAAGAGTATCCGGTTCACCACTCGGGTTGTGCAATGCGCTCCAGCGAACGATTGAATCCACCGGTGTCCTCCGGAATCCGGCATCCGGGAAAATCAATGCCGGGTACTCCATGGTAGAAGTTTTTACCCAGGCATTACTTGTCTGGTTTCCAACATCGACATCCACCCAGACATCGGCTACAATTCCGGGTTCAGGTTTAATTATTTTTGAATTGACCATGCTGCCGCCATCACGAACCTGGAATCCTTCATCGTAAAAAGCCACAGCAACCGAGTAATCAGCCCAGGCTACAATCGGGCCGGCAGATAAGACAAAAGGAGCGTCGAAATTGTCATTGTCATTGACATCATAAAATATCATAGATGCATAAACAATAGTATCTGTTGATCCTGCCTTGATGGAATCAAATAAGCCAGTGTCATCAACAGTCTGGGCATTTATTGTTGCCGTGCTAAAAGCACACGCAAAAACAAATAACCCTGTGAGAAAATTAAGTAGTAGTTTGTTTTTCATAAGTCACAATTTTAGTTAGACATTAATGATCAGAAATAATTTTGGATATATTTTTATTCAGATCATGGATTTAGATCATATAAATTTACAAAGCTTGTTATCTGAAAGATGAAACAAATTCGAGAATTAGTATAAAAATATCGTCCTGAATTAAAAAAAATAGAAAATCTGTTGTTTTTATTGTGATAATTGATGTTTTGCCAATAATTGATGAATTTTGCTGGCAGTTGGTCATCAAATGCGAACCAGATTTACCCCCCCCTGTACTTCAATACATAAACAGGATCGGTCAGCAAATAATATGCCTTATGGAAATTAGCTGAATACAGTGTAAACCATGAGATTGGAATTCAAACTAAATTAAACTATTAAATCCACAAATGAAAATTTGATATTTCCTGCTAAAAAATAGATATACATATACTTAAGTATATTATAAATCCGAAAAAAAATGTCATATTAAAAAATGATATTATTTTTTAAGTAAATGATACTTAAAAGTATAGTTGTTGCCTAAATTTGAATAGGTATATTTTGAGAAACAAACGTAAATAACATATTAAATAAATATAATCCTGAATCTTGCGGTAATATGAATAAGCTTTCTTTCCTCATTTGTCTTATTTTAGTCCTGGATCTCAACCTGTTTTCGCAAACCAACTTAATTGAGGACTGGGACGGAAACGGGGATATAAGTACAACCACATCATATCCAGATAATTACGGCTGGGATGTAACAGTTGGCGAGTTTAACTATGCCAACTCGTCGGGCGGTATTCGATGGAACGATGTGACCTCGGGGCACACGCTTAACGGTTCAGATTATTCAGGCCGGTTACTGATGGTGCGCTGGGACGGGTCGGGTTCCACCTCCCTGTCTTCGACATACAGTTATCCGGTTACCCTCGAAGCCAACAAAAAATATGTTTTTACATGGATATATGAATGGTGGAACAATGCGTCGGCACCTGTTTTAACTGTCGGGGTCGGAACAGACAAAACGGGTGGAGGCCTGGTTGCTTCGAATGATTTTACCTGTTCCGGAACCAGGCAATTACTGAAGGAAGGAGAGATGTCTTTCTTCATCACCTCCGGCGGATCATATTATCTGACTGTAAAGGCAAATAACCTGGCAGCATTATGCGGCATTGGTGAGTTATCTGTCACCGAGGTTGAACCTGCCCTGGAATGTTCTGTTTCATCAATAACCCTGAGCTATTATGAACCGGAAATAACCTTCACCATCTTTCCAAATGGCTCAGATACTGCTATTGATATCAGTGCTCCTGGCGGAATTATTCTTTCAACTACCTCATTGCCCTTTACAGGTGGTGATGTGACTGTTTCTTCACAGGATTCTTCCGATGCTTCAGGCAACATTACCATAACACAGGGTTCAGATACGTTATGGATTCCTGTTTCGTCACATTTTCCTGAAGACTTCTTTAACCTGGTCAGGATTGATACGTTAAATCCGGATGGAGCCTGGTGCTGGTTTAATGATCCCAGGGCTATTTATTACAAGGGCACCAAAGAGCAAACTTACATCTCCTGGGTGAACAGTTCGGGTGACATAATGATTGCCGCCTACAACCATGAAACGGGCATTTATACCGAGGAACTTTTATTTCCTGAACTGGAAGTGGATGATCACGACAATCCGGCCATATTTATCCGTAAAGACGGGAGATTAGTGGTTTATTTCTCAAATCACACCACCGCTCCGGCGCACCGTTTTATCTCAACCAATCCGGAAGATATTACCTCCTGGGGTGAAGATTACCGCTTCGGGGAGAATGTCACCTATCCTTATCCTTTCCAGGTGGGTGATGACATCTATGTATTTTACCGCGGCATCAACTGGCATCCGACCTTAATTGTATCCAGCGACAGCGGTAAAACAATGGGAACACCGCAGCAGATCATTACAGGTGGGGGTGACCGGCCGTATGCCCGTTACTGCCAGGATAATACAGGCGCCATTCACATGGCATTCACCACGGCCCACCCCCGTGACGATCCGAACAATAAAATCTACTATGCCCTCTTTAAAGAGGGAAAATTCTACAAGGCTGACGGAACATTTATTAAAGACTTCACCGGTACGGAAACTGCTTTGAATATAGACTTAAACGAAGCGGAGACAATATATGCAGCCTCCGATGGAAAAGGTTGGATATGGGATATCGCGGTGGATGAAAACAACCATCCTGTCATGGTATTTGCTTCCTTCCCGTCCGATAATGATCACCGCTATCATTATACACGTTGGACGGGTTCCGAATGGTACCGGAAAGAGCTGACAACAGCCGGTAAATGGTTCCCTCAAACAGTAAGCGGGGGGAGCGAATCGGAACCCAATTATTCGGGAGGAATTATCCTTGATTACGACGATCCATCAGTAGTTTATCTTTCCAAACAGGTCAAAGGCGTATTTGAAATATTTAAGTACGCCACACCTGATAATGGCCTGACCTGGGATTCAACGGCTTTAACCTGGGACACACCGGGTGATATTGTTAATGTAAGGCCCATTGTACCCCGCCACCATAGAAAGGGCATTTTTGACCTGGTCTGGATGCGCGGTTCATATGTGCATTACACCAATTATCATACATCACTGGTCTTCTGGTCGGATACTATATTGAATAAGGTTGACAGTATCTCCTTCAGAGAAGATACGGTGGAAATTACAAAAGGTTTGAGCAGTCAAATATCAGTTTCATTCATTCCGTTTATCACATCCAACAGGTTGCTGGTCTGGTCCTCTTCCGAAGAAGGTGTATGCCAGGTGAAAAATGGACTTATAACAGCTAACAATGTAGGCACAGCAACCATAACAGCAACAGCTTTCAACGGGAAAAGCGCTTCATGTGTTGTTAATGTTAATCCGCCCTCATATATCACGAGTGCCCTGTTCGATTTTGGCACCTCCACTTCACCGGTAGCATCCGGTGCACTGCAGGTAACCGAATCAATCCTGTTTGAAGATTCCTATGGATGGTCATCACCCGTTTCAAGCCGGGACAGGGGATCAGGGTGGACCGACGATCTGAGAGATTTCAATTTTTCATCCCTGAATGCTGTATTCAGGGTATCTGTTATGCCCGGGAATTACCACATAACGGCAAATCAGGGCGATATGAGCTATCCCCACGACATGATGAATATTTATGTAAACGATCTGCTGAAATCATCGTCGGTGTCCAGCACCACCGGCAATTATTCAACAAGTGAGTTTGATGTGGATATTATTGGAGAAATCATGGAGATTAAATTTGAGGATGGCGGGGGTTCTGATGGAAACTGGGTAATCAATTCATTGAAAGTAGAACCCAAAACAGTTCAACCTCCAAGCCTGAATGCAGAGGAAGATACTATTCCTGAAATGACGGCCAGGTTAGGAGAATCTGATACAGCAATAATAAACCTAACCGCGACTGATCTGACATCCGATATTATTTTGTCCGTTAACGGAACGGACGCAGGTCAGTTCACAGTTAAACCTTCTATCATTGTCAAACCTGAATCCGGAACACTCCCGGCAACAAAGATTAGTATAGCATACCTGCCTGACGATGCAGGCGATCACACGGCAACTTTAACCATCCATTCTGACGGAGCAGATGACCTGGCTTTCATACTAACCGGTTCAGCAAATACAACAGGAATAGATAAGCCGGACACGCGGGTTATTATTTACCCGGAACCGGGGAAACTGGTTGTTACAGGAGCTTGTAGCTACGTAATATACAATATTATGGGTGTTCCGGTTGCAGAAATTAAATGTAATTCAAATCATTCGGTTGTAACTTTGAAACCGGGGATATATTTAGTGAAGGTTGGAAACAACGTGCATAAAGTAGTTGTTCATTAGAGATCCTTTTGAGCGTTTATTTAAAGGCTGAGGCTGTCTTCTAAGTCATTTAGAACACGGCCTCATTTTTTATAAAACTGCTGATTCAGATATTCAAGTACAAAAACCAGCGGTGCATTCCAGTTAATGCAGACCTCGTTCGAAGCATAACTGCCTGTATCGTCAATATAGGCTCTTGCCGGATGGGTGTCGGGATATGCCACCCCGGCTCTTTCTAAGCCACCCTTATCCTGCATGTGTCCGTTCGGGCCACCGGCAATAAATCCCGGTAGAGGCTCATCGATATCATCTGCCCACAGGAGGCGGTGATGGAAATTCCGCGGGAATTTCGTCCCGTAACCTGACACGAAACTATATCCCGTGGCATTTCGTCCGAAGATATAATCCGTGAACATAGCTGCGGCATCCAGGTATTTCTGATCCCCGGTGATGTGATGTGCAATGGCCTGAACGATCGCGGTATTCAGCACATCACTGTTGGAGCCCCATTCAAAGCGGGAAACAGGGATTCCGTAAGGATTGGCCTGAGCGGCAGAAAGAAGTTCGTCAGCCAGCCTGATGATACCCTCTTCAAGTAACTGTCTGTCATCTTCATCCAGGAACTCGCTCAGGCAAAGTGAATAGTAACCAAGATTGTCAACATAATTTCTCCAGCTCTCGGTTATCCTGAACCGGATATTTCCAAGCCCAGGTTTTATACTATCGTAGTATTCGTTGTCGCCTGTTGTACAATACAGTTCCGCCGCCGCCCAAAAAAACTCCTCATCCAGTACCCTGTCGCCATATGATCCTGTAAAAATTCCCGGGGGATTATCAAAATATTTACCGGGATTATCCATAGCCCAGTTATAAGCCCTGACGGCCGCTTCAATGCACTGCGTTGAATATTCCGGATCATATGACCGGTACAGGCGGGAAGCCTGGGCCAGCATAGCGGCAAAATCAAGGCTTGCTGCTGTTGATTTCCCAATGATATACCTTTTGCTGTGTGTTTCATGCGGCATGGTTATTCCATCAAACTGCAGGGGAGTCAGCTTATGGAACACACCCCCGTCATCATCCTGCATGGTAAGGACCCAGTCAAACTCATACTTCAGTTCATCCAGCAGATCGTTCCTGCCATTCTTTTTTTCAGGAATATTCAGGCTGCCATCTTCAAACACACCCGGTAACATTTCATACAACACAAGCATGGTTCCAGTTGATACAGAGGCATTTACAATATACTTGCCATAATCCCCCGCATCATACCAACCACCTGGGGAAGACCTGAATCCCCCGCTGCGTCCCGTTGATTCATGGTAATAGCAGGTATCATCCGGGTGGCCTGCCCTCCGGCTGAATTTACCCAGGTATTCCTCCTCCATCTCCATGGATGCCCTCATAAAGTAAAATGTCTCCAGGGCATCCACAGCGGCATCCTTGTATATCTCAGCCGAAATCTGAAACGGGTATGAATTCCCTGTACCGGGAACATGAATAAAATAAGATCCCTTCTGTTTGAACTTTGAAAAATCACCCGATTTAAGGTTTTCACCGGAAGGCTCCCACAGCCCTTCATCTGACAGGGTGCCCCTGAATACGATCTTCCCCTTATCGTTTATAAGTTGAAAGGATTCAGCTTGCTTATCGGCTACCGAGAATCTCTTTTCAAGGGATGGGAAGTATCCCACCTGGTTGATCCTGATACCCTCGCTTACATCCGATGCATCAATCTCTTTTTTCTCCTGCCTGGTTCCACAGGATGTGATGAGTGCAACAGAAAGAGTTAGCAGTATTGTTTCGGAAGTTTTCATATTTTAGCTAAGTTTAGTGTAAATATACCACAAAATTGAAATTCTGCTTTGCTGAAATATAAAACAGAAACCTCAATACACTATTGCTCAAAATACAAATCTAAAAACATCGGAACAGTCAAAGAACCAACACCGCCGGGTGAATTGGTCAGGAAGGCAATCCCCAGCCCTTCATCCCGGCAGACTGCAATCTCGGCATGGTAACCTTCCACAAAGCCACTGTGATAACCTATCTCATGTCCTTTATATCCAATAATCCTCCAGCCCAGTGCATAGTGCTTGGATTCTACACCTTTCCATTTTCTGAGGTAAGCCCGTTTGAGTGGGGAGAGAACCTGGGGGGTAAGCACTTTATCGGCAACACTTTCTGATAAGGCGCCGGTATTATAACCGGTCACGGCCAGTAGAAACCTGCCCAGGTCTGAAATGCTGGCATTGACCCCGGCCGCCGGGTTTGTATTATAGTACCTGTCATTCAGGGGCAGCTCACCGAATCTGCGATGTGGGAATGCCTTGTTTTCATTGTCAGCAAAAGCTTGAAATCCTGCAGAAGCATTAATCATACCAAACGGTCCAAATACTTTTTCCTTCAGCAGGTCCTCAAATTTCATCCCTGTTTTAGCCTCCGAGATGGTGTCGTACAGGCTGAAAACGACATTCTGGTACCCGTATAGTTTTCCGGGAACATCGCTGATGTTTACAAGCTTCAGGCTGTCGATGATCGTTTTAAATGGAACATTGGCTTCCACCAGGTTATCGTATGCATGGGGAACCAGCCCGGAAGTATGGCTAAGAATGTGCCGGATAGTCAGGTCACAAGTATTCACTGAGTCCTTCAATTTAAATCCGGGAAGGTAGTCGATCACTTTGTCGTCTAATTCAATAATGCCTTCACTATCAAGTATCCCTGCTAATACCCCGGTTATTGTCTTGGAGACAGATGCAAGCCTGAAAATGGTATTCTCGTCGATGGGGTCCTTCCCATATGCCTCTTTAACGCCGTAACATTTCAAATAAATGATCTCACCTTTGTATGTGATAACAATGGCAGCTCCGACTGTTCCGGCGCTGTCTATTAAAGGAGCCAGCAAACTGTCGTATTTGAAAACAAGCGAATCCATCCTGGTATACACTTTTTCAATGACAGTAGCTTTATTCACAGGATCCGGGGAGGAAATCACGAATTGGTAAAAGAGCGTGGCACTAAGAACGACCACGGCAACAATTATAAGTATATGCTTTGGTTTAATCATTCCCCCTGTAGTGGATTCTATTGCTTACCTGGCAGGATTTTGATCCACAAACGTAACCCCTTTTCAGGTTTTAATAAGTTTATCAATGATTTTTTTACTAACAAAAGTCTCTTTGAAGGGGTCAAAGTTAGCAATACCAGTGGGTGTACAAAACTAAATCACTACTAACCTTTTATAAGGATTATAGATTTGTTGGTCAAATCCGTATTCCCCGCGCTGGCTATGCAAATGTAAATACCGGGCAAAAAGTCCTGGCCGGCCACTTTAAAATTATAGATTCCGGGGTGGGATTGTACCTGGTGAAGCTGCTTTACCAGGCGTCCGCTATAGTCATAGATCTCCAGGTGAACCGGTGAGGCTTCATCCAAAGTATACTGAATAGTTGTTTCGGGAATAAAAGGATTAGGGAAACTGGTCATTGAAGACAAAATTGCAGCAACATTTTTCCTCATACCAACCACCGTGGTTTCTATTTCATCTCCACGAATGGAAAGGGTCGACTCATCTGTCATATTTATATCTATCAGGTAAGTAGTGTCAGGGGTTACCACTGATATCTCGTATATACCCTTGAATCCCCTTGCATGAAACATGCCCTGGCTGTCGGTAGTGCCTGATTCATTGGTCCACCATTTATTGTACACCAGGTCATTGTACACATAATAGTTGGGCTTGTAGCTCCAATCGGGCCTTATCATTGCTCCATTCGGGCGCCACATGTATGGTTCATAAAATCCCCACATCACAATTTTTTCTGTATTGGGATGACTGAATACCGCCGTGTAAAAATCACGGGTATATGCGGCCTGGATATCCTCATCCCTTGTGTCAATATCAAATTCAGTTATCTGGATCGGGAGGCCAAGTTCCCCAAACCTGTCGAGGGTTTTCAAAACATTAGGTATGCCGGTAAGGTTTTCATCAAAGTGGCATTGCATACCGATCCCGCCAAGCGGTGCTCCTTCCTCTTTCAGGTACTCAATAAGGCGGATAAAATTATCCTGGAAGTCGGCCCTTCCACCACCCTGGATAATATTGTACTCGTTCAGAATAAGCTTGGGATCAGGATCTGATTCATGCACCCTGTTATACCAGTCAATCAATATTTCCTCCCCAAGGATATCCATGACATCGTGGTTAATGTACGGTTCATTGACCACATCCCACTCATAAAGACCATACTGTTTACCAATAGGGACTAATTCTGCAAGGTGGTCATCAATAGCTTTTTCCAATCCGGATGGATCGGTTGACAGGTCATGAAAAAATGATGGCATCCAGTCCCAGCCCGGCCATATCAGGTTATGGCCTTTTGCCGGGATATTATTGTCCTGGAACCATTTGGCAAATTTTGGATAATTACTCCTATCCCAGGCAGATCCGTACCAGCCCCAATTGTCACTGCTACCGCCCATGTAAAAAGGCGTTGTACCAACGTTAAACAGATCGCGGTAATGCTCCCGGTATTTATCACCATTTGAAGAATTCTCAATCAATAATTGGGAAATGAACGAACCGAAACCAAAATGATGTTTTTTCATTTCCATGGTGATATCAGCACCTTCAACAGGATTACCTGATTTATCGAGTACCTCGATGAAAATATTAGCTTTCCTGTATTCCTCGATGCCTGCTTCGGCTACCGCTCTCCATTCTGCCTCCTCCTCCATCCCATCGTAAAACAATTCGTTCATAGGCAGATCATCTGCATTCACTGAATTACCCATATTGAGCGCAATGGCATTGACGGGAGATTGCAATTGCGGTTCCCATGCATTTGTCCCGGCCGATTTCACATCGATGAGAAACTTTTTTCCAAAAGGAAGCTCAGTTTCTGCATCAGTTATAAGACGCGTAGCTCCATTGGCAGAGTTGAACTGGTATTTTGACAGATCTGTAATCCCGTACAGGAGTTCCCCCGGTACAGGCAATCCCTCGCGTTCGGCTGCAAGAAAGGCCTCAATTTTTCCATCGATATTGTCGGTAATGTCATGTAAATGAGAATTTTGGAGTCCTTTATCGTTGGTTGCAGAAAGGTTAATGATAATGATTATGACAGATAGTATTATCAACAAGGCCTTTTGCATGGGGTGAGCAATTTTTAATTTTAATTTGAATCTAAATATAGCTAATATTGAGGAATGGATTCGGGGTTCATTTTCGATATGCAATATCAGCAGGGACGTTTTTTATTACGGGGGTATAGCTCAGCCGGCCAGAGCACGTGGTTCGCAATCACGAGGTCAGGGGTTCGACTCCCCTTACCTCCACGATCACATAGAAACAAACACCTCCGACAGGAGGTTTTTGCTTTTTTAGACGACCGTTGAAAGCTTGCTTTCATAAGGGAGGAAAAAAAAGCAAAGAAAACCTTGCGAAGCAAGGTGTTTGTTTTCTATTTGCAGGACTGGCGGTAAGGGGATCAGCGAGCGGTGCGAGCTACTCCCCTTACCTCCACGATCACATAGAAACAAACACCTCCGACAGGAGGTTTTTGCTTTTTTAGACGACCGTTGAAAGCTTGCTTTCATAAGGGAGGAAAAAAAAGTAAAAAATGCCTTGCGAAGCAAGGTGTTTGAATTTTATTTGCAGGACTGGCGATAAGGGGACGGTGAGTGAAGCGAACACTCCCCTTACCTCCACTGAGCAATTGTGAAAAATCTGGCAAAATCCTGTAAATGTTGATGTTACAGAATTTTTTATCTCCTGTTGAAGACTTACCCTTTTTGATTAATTTAAATATTATAGATTGAGGCATTAAAATGATAAAACTATACGATTTATAACATTTTATTTATACTTGCTTGGATAATAATTATTAAAAACATGCTAGTATTTGATTGAAAATTATATCTATGAATTGGGTCCAACAGTACTATAAATTTGATCAGTAACTATCTTTTAAATGATTTCCAATTTTAACTAAGTGGTTATAAGTAGAAAGATTACATGTTTCATTATTATGTTCTAATGAAATTCCCTCAGATTTTTCATGAAATATTAGTCCGAAGGTGTGTTGCTCCAGCTCCGGATTACCCAATATGGATTCAAGGATAAAAAACTGGAAATCATTAATCCTTTCTCTTTGTTAATCTGCTTTGATAAAGTTTCTCGAATGGATGCGATGTTTTTTCAACAAAGAATGAAAATTTGTTCGTTGCATTCCCGCTATTATTGCTGCTTTGCTGACATTTCCTCCTGCCCCCTTCAATGCGGTAACCAGGAACTCCTTCTCAATCCTGCTGATCATTTCATTTTTCTTCTGTTGCTTATAGTGTTTAAATTCTTCCCATGTTGAAGGAATATCACCGGTAACCATCTCACTGCGGGCATTCATTATCTCCCTGGGCAAATGCTTCATATCGATGACCTTTGAATCACAAAAAATGGCTACCCGCTCCACCAGGTTTTTCAGTTCCCTGATGTTTCCCGGCCATGAATATCCCTCTAAAACCTCCATGGCTTCCATGGAAAAACTCTTTGCCTCTATCCTGCTTGTCTTTCTGATTAGTTCAAGAAAGGAGTTGGCAAGCCTGGCAATATCCTCTTTTCTCTCACACAAAGGGGGAAGTTCTATCGGGATTACTTCCAGCCGGTAATACAGGTCGTTGCGGAAACTCCCTTCTGCCACCATCTTTGACAGATCCTGGTTGGTGGCAGTAATCAGCCGGATGTTGATCTGCCGTTCCTCCGTATCCCCAACCTTTCTTATCATTCTTGTCTCAAGCACCCTCAGTAGTTTGCTCTGAATCTCAAGACTGATATTGGAAATCTCGTCCAGGAAAAGCGTTCCCTCACTGGCCATTTCAAACAGCCCCTGTTTGGTTGATATGGCCCCGGAGTAGGACCCTTTGACATGACCAAACAATTCGCTTTCCAGGAGCGTGGGCGTCAATGCGGTGCAATCACACGCTATAAAGGATTTATTCTTTCTCAGGCTTTTTCTGTGTATTGCCTGGGCAACCAGTTCTTTTCCCGTCCCGCTTTCACCGGTGATCAGGATATTGGAATCGGTCGGGGCAGCCCGCTGGATAATTGAGAAAACCCGTTTCATGACATCGCTCTCTCCTATGATGCCTTCAAATCCCTCCTGAAGGTTCAGCTCCCTCCTGAGGGCCAGGTTTTCATCCCGCAGTTCCGCTTGACGTAAAACATTATTCACATGAATAATGAGCTCATCAGGTGAAAAAGGTTTGCTGATATAATCGGCTGCACCCAGTTGAATGGCCTTCACAGCGGTTTGAACGGTGGCATAACCAGTTATAATGATCACCTCCGGGGATATTTCCTTCGATTTAAGTGCCTTCAGAATTTCCATCCCTTCGATCTCAGGCAGCACCAGATCAAGCAGGATCAGGTCATATGCCCCGGATAATGCCTCTCTCAGGCCATCCTTCCCATTCTGAAGATAATGAGCTCCATAGTTTTCCTTCTCCAGTACTCGTTTACATCCGGTACCGATGGAAGGCTCATCATCGATGATTAAGATCCTTTTTTTCACAAGATATTTTGTATATAATTAATTGGTTTCGTGTTAATTACCTTGATTTTTTTCATTGACTTCTGGTATCTTAATGAAAAAATTATCGCAGTCGAATCATTCGCTTATTTCTTCAGCCTGGTCAAATGGAAAAGCTATACTGAATGTTGAACCTTCACCTTCCTTGCTCTCACAGGTGATCTCTCCCCCATATTGTTTTACGATACCATAGCTGATGCTCAATCCCAGACCTGTACCTTTCCCAACCGGTTTTGTCGTAAAAAAGGGATCGAATATCCTATCCAGATCCTCCTGGTTGATTCCACAACCCGTATCCGCTATAGTAACAGTACAATAATCATTCATATCCCTTGTGGTTACCTTAATGGTACCTTCCCCCGAAATGGATTCGGCAGAATTTAACAAAATGTTCAAAAACACCTGCTGAAACTGGTTTTTATCTGTAAGCAATGATCTCATGTTATCTTCAAAGTCTTCGACAAACCTGATATTCCGAAATTCCTTCTGTTTAACAATCAGGGCTATGAGTTGCCTTAATACCTGGTTGACATCAATATTTTCCTTTTTGGCAGGTGCCTGACGGGCAAAATCAAGTAATTCCCTTACAATCCTGGTGACCCTGTTGGTTTCTTCAATAATCGTATTCATGTCTTTCTCCGCTGTTGCATCCAATTTTTTGTTCTCCTTAACAAGATAAGCGAAATTCAATATTGAGGTAAGCGGATTATTGATTTCATGTGCAATGCCCGCAGCGAGTCTCCCTATTGCTGCCAGTTTCTCACTCTGCCCTATCTGCAATTGCGTTTCCCTTAACAGGTTTTTTTCAAATTTTTCAAATGCGTCGGCCATCTGGTCGATGGCATGGCACAAAAGTCCCATCTCGCCCGCAGGCCTGATCCTGCAACGGGCAGTCAGCTCGCCCTGCATCAGCCGCCTGCAGGTTAGTACTATATTATCAATGGGTTGCATTATCCGTTTCATATAAAAAAAGGAGAGAAGAAATGCTGATAATGCTGTAAAACAGAGAATCACCAGGATCGACATGGTCAGGATCTTCTGTGGTTTCCTGTATGGATCTTCGAGGACACCGACATAGAGCGATCCTATAATGTCTCCGTTTACATTAACCAGTGGCTCATAAGATGTAATATACCAGTCATTCACAACAAAAGCCCGGTCTGACCATACATTCCCTTTAAGTATAACATGTTCATATACTTCGGCACTGAGACGACTGCCTATCGCCCTTTCATTGCTGTCAAGCATCACATTGGTGGATATACGAAGGTCATCAAGGAATAAGGTAACGGTCCCGGCATCGGTATTTTTTAGCAGCGGATCCGAAAAGACTTCCTGTTTCATCGCATCCACAATTTCATTGTTCCTGTTCAACAAATACCCGCCCATAAGGATCCCTATCCGGTTATCGTTGTGCAACGAGATAAAGGGGACAGCGGCGACAATGAACATTCCCCGGTCCTCCTTTATTTTTACCGATGGTCTTGCTTTAGGTGTTGGCAGAATATTGATTTCAGCCCTGTCATATATCTCCTGACCTTCCCTTTCAAGCATATCCACAGGTAAAACCACCGTTCCGCTAACAGCTTCGCCCCTTTCGAGAACCTTTTTCACCACAGGATTACCGGAAACGTCATCGCCCTTCCTGCCTGGATTATGTGCCCGGTAAATGACCCTGCCCTCATTATCTACCAACATAAGAATATCAAGTCCGCTGCTTAGATAAATATTCTTTAAGACCTGACCCAGGTCCCCTTCTATCTCCTGTTCCAGAGGAGAATCTATCCGCCTTCTTATAGATACGGCCCTTAATATCTCCTCAACCCGTTTCACATAATCATCATATATCTTGTGTGCCGTGACCAGATCCTGGTGAATACGGATCTGAACCTGGTTGATAAAGACACGGTTTGTGTATATGCCGATGATTACGGCTAAAACCGTGTATGAAAATAAAATAATAATTATTGAACCCAGTATTATCCTGTTCCGGAGTTTCACAATGTAAATTATTTAATGCCTGGTAATTAACTTCTGTTGTAATATTCGTGGCAGCGGACCAGCTACCGGAAAAAGTAAAGTTAATAAATATAAAAACATATTTCATAAAGGATGTATAATTAATTCATACAATGTATACTATTACTATTACATATTATGAATTTTATATGCATGGTCAAAAATCCATTTTACATAATAACTAACTGATTATAAATACTATAAATTAATATTTTTAATACATGTAGCCTCGTGGCATACAAATTGATTATGACGTGTCGAAAATCAATTCATCAAACCAAAAATCATAAATAAATGAAATCATCACCTCACATACTGGTTATTGATGACGAAAACCATATTTGCGAGAGTTGTGACCGGATATTCACAAACGCAGGATATAGAGTCGATACAAATATCAGCGCAACAAAAGGCTTTCGTCAGGCATTATCGAATCCTTATGATGCGATCATCCTTGACCTTAATCTGGTTGAATCGGATGGTCTTAAATTACTGTATGGCATCCGTAAAAGCAAACCGGATGTACCGGTAGTAATTATCACGGGTTATCCTTCTGAAGACAGCAGGAGATTATCTAGTACACTGGGAGTTACAGACTATATTACAAAGCCATTCGGCCCCTCTGAGATCCTTGAACCGGTTGAAAAGGTTGTATCGCACAGGGAGGTGCCTGAAACTGACCTGTCAGATCCTGAACCGGTTGAAATCAGGGAAATCAATAACCACTTTCACCATTCGTCATGGTTCTACAAGATACCGGGTAGCCTGGTTCGTGTGGGTGGATATTTGCCCGACCTGTCAAACAACTGTATTAATTCCATCAGATTACCGGAGCCGGATAGCGTGGTTTACAGGGGCCTGCCAATTGTCGAGGTTACCCTGAACAACGGGTTAAAACAGACTATACCCTCTTCCGTAAGCGGCAGAGTAATGGCAACCAATGGACATCTGAGGGATCATTATTACATCCTCGAAAAGAATATCCATTCAAAAAACTGGATCGCAGTCGTTGACCCCTTCCACCTGGAACAGGATCTCCGGGTGAGTGAAACCAGAAGTATCCTGGTCCTTACTCATAGGGAAAGGGAACAGAATGAATTTGTGATACGGTTCCAGGAACAGGGGTACAGCACTCAAATTGTCGAAAATATTAAAGAGGTATTGAATATCCTTGCCAGGGACAGCATTCGTGTCCTTTTTATTGATGCACAGAAATTCGGTTATTCAGGACCAAAATATGTTAAAAAAATCAACCGGCTGTTTCCGGATGTTAAAATTATCGTTTTCAACGAACCGGACAAGCATGCAGAAAAGCAGTACCGGAATTACAGGATTTTATATTACGGGGTAAATCCTATCTCAAATAATGAGATGGTTGACCTGCTTCACTGCGCATTTAAAGATCCGACAGAAATGGCGATGAGAGATCCCAGGGTATTCAGGTTCCTGCCCGAAGCCATCAACAGGATCTCTCTCACCAACAAGCATGGAACGAAAGTTACCCTCTTTGCATGTGACGGGATCCTCAGGCACAACAACGGATTGGGTTACCTGATCTCCAAAGAATTGAATAAGATGGAAATACCTCTCTGGTTTCACCATACACGATTGCCGAAGTCCTTTAAAGAATTGACAAATAGCGGCATTATTGCTAAAGAAAGAAACACCTGCGACCGGATAATTATTCTGCAGGCTAATGAATTGGGTATGATTCCCGGGAATATATCAAGGAATATGTCGGAATATTCAAATGAGAATTCAGAAATGAATCTAATGATATATATGAATATCCAAGCTGGCTATGGAAAGACAAGGAGTATCGATTTTGATATTAATACCACCCTGGCCCTGAAGGAACAGATCATGAATGAACTGGTTTCCGCTTAGGATATAACGTAAATCATTTGGTATGATATCACCTTTATTCAGCTATTTGCTTATACCATTTTTAATCGGGATTTTCCTGGCAATCAATATGGGAGGGAGCGGAACTGCTCCCTCCTTTTCCGCTGCATATGGGGCAAATATTATCCGAAAGAGCCTGATCCCAGGATTTTTCGGGATAATGGTCTTTATCGGGGCACTTATTGCAGGTAAAGCCACTGCAGAAACCGTTGGCAGGGATTTACTTCCTGCCGACATGATGAGTTACTCCCTTGTATCCATCATTTTATTTTCTGTGTCCATCAGCCTGTTGCTTGCCAACCTTATCGGCATCCCTCAATCCACCAGCCAGGCAACCATTCTTGCCGCATCGGGACCAGCTTGTTATTTCAGGGCATTGAATGAGCATAAATTGTTCCTCGAGATTATTCCGGCCTGGTTCATATTACCGATAACCTCTTTCATCCTTTGCTATTTGATTGGAAAGTATGCTTATATACCGATACGGAAAAAAGGGTATTTTACTTTCACCGGCATTTCGAGACATCCGGTCATTAAATTTTTGGTTGTTGTCATGTCAGCCTATGTAGCATTTGCTATAGGTGCCAATAATGTAGCCAACGCATCCGGACCCATAGCATCAATGACCATCAATGAATTACATATCCATGACGAAGCAGATAATTTCATCCTTGTCATGATCATTGCCACGTTGATTGTTGCCCCCAGTTTTGGCATTGGCAGTTCATTTTTTGGCAGGAAGCTGCTCAAACGAACCGGGAAGGGTATTTTCCTTTTTGGCCCTGTGGAAGCTATTATTATATCCTTTATAACAGCCAGTTTATTACTCCTGGCATCGGTTATTAAGGGAATCCCCTCTTCCCTTGTACAGGTAAATACAGCTTGCATCATTGGGATTGGGTCTGCCAGGCTCGGATTTAGAAACATACTGAAAAAGACCTCCGTAAATCAGTTCTTTATAATCTGGCTGATCGCACCTGTTCTTGCCTTCCTGTTATCTATTTTTCTTACATACCTTGCAGACATAGCAGGATTTTTTAACCTGTAAAGGATGAAACATTTAAAGTCTATTTGTCAGCTTCCCAATAACCGGGCCAATCAAAATCGATTAGCATTTGAAGATCCTCCTCCAGGTGATTCGATAATTGTTTCCTAACCTCCACCCCGAAGGACAATCACAAATTAATCTGTTACTTTTTGCAAAATCCTAGTCTAAACAGTATAACATTGATTTAATCAAGGTAAAGAATTGATTATAACATGAATGATGTGAATCATATATATCGAAAAGGACTTTACGCCTTAATAGATGGCGCATCGGGTATTGGATTTGTCCTATCGAAAGAATCCCAGGAACTGCAAAGGACATTACTGAATAACTCAAAAAGTCAGATAGAAAGACTTGAGGCTTATGAAGATATTTTTAACCCGGAAGTTGGGGATACAGGATTGAGCCGGGCAAGGAATATCGAAAGGGAGTCAGGACTGAGACAGATCTTTCTGAAATTTGAAGGCGGAAATCCAACCGGCATACAAAAAGACAGAATTGCGTTTGCACAATGCCTGGATGCCTTACGAAGGGGTTTTGCCACCCTGTACAAAAGAGGTAAAACTTCACGCATACCATGGATTATTGCGGGCTCATCGTACCGGAAGAATCCTATAGTGTATTCTTATAAAAAGAATCTGCCCTTTTGCACCGGTCTGGAGCCCGGGCATATTCACGAAACAAAAACGAGTGATCCATTGATCAACTGGCATTCATATGATGGGGATGAGGCATTGGATGCCATTCGAAACTCATCAGGCTGGGCTGAAGATATAAGTGATTCAAGTTTAAATAATATTGCTAAAATTCTGAAAGATAAAGAAGGATTAAGTGTCATATCAGCTTCCACGGCAGGTTTGGCAGCCTTATTAAGCAAACAGCATCTGGAACCTTTGGAAGGAGACCGTTACGTGGCCATTATAACAGGTCGTAAATAAGTGAAGTAAATATGGATGGTAATGCAATAATTTATTGTGAAGGGGCATTCAATACTCCGAATGGCAAAACCGCCCATGGGCTTGTCAGGTTCACAGAAAGGTATGATGTGCTGTCAGTGATCGATTCAAGGTATGCGGGACAAGATGCGGGTGAAATCCTTGATGGGGGCATGAACATGATTCCTGTTTATTCCACCATACAGGAGGGTGTTGAACATTTAAAAAAAATGGGCATGAACCTTATTTTATGGTCATCGGGATTGCTCCTGACGGCGGCAGGTTGAGCGATACATTGAAAGACAATATCAGGCAGGCCATTGACCTCGGGTTAAGCATTGATTCCGGGCTTCATGATTATCTTGCAGAAGATCATGATTTCTTAAGGGGAGCTGTTTTAAACAAAGTTCATATCCGTGATGTCAGGAAACCGCCTCCAAAGAACCAGTTGCATTTTTTTTCCGGAATAATTAAAGAAGTCGATTGCCTGATACTGGCTATATTAGGAACGGATTCCTGCTGGAAACGGAGGATAGCCTTACGTTTTCAATTCGGAAGGCCAAAAAGCTTAGTTTTCTGGGGGACTTACACAGTTGCTCTTGACATCAGAAAAAAACCTGAAATCACCTTCCCGGCTTGTGGCCACAGAAAGAAAAAAACGCCGGGAAGAGCTCATCTTGATGAATAGCAACCTTCATTTCATTTTTATGTATATTTGCACTCCACTTACTTTCATTTCGATGACCGGTAAAAAATACATATCTGGTTTTCTACTGCTGCTCTTTTCAGTGTTGATTGTGCATAATGTTTTTCCGCATCACCATCATTTTAAATCGGTAACCGGGACAATAAATGGCTTTTGCACGGTTCATCACAATGATTGTGATAAAGAAGAAAGCATGCCGGACGATGAATGCTATTATTGCAGTGAAATAAATTTATATAATGACAGCCCGCCTGATTTTTCTAAAAAGATCAGAATAATTCAGGCACTGGCAATACCTTCAATCGAAACGCCAGGTGTCGTCCCTTCGAACTTTGCATCCCGGAGAATAACCAGCTTTAGATTAACACTTCATCCAATAGAGCTCTTTGGATCCCTTTCAAAAAGAGCCCCGCCGGTATTCATTTAGTACCCCCATCAACATTTTTTATACCAAGTCTAAGTAATCGAGCTTTGTATTCCCTTTTGTAATAATTTATCTATCCAGTCATGTATAAATCAGGAATTGCTTTTTTGATAATGATTGCCTGTGCATATGGGTGTAATCAGGTACCGGGTTCAAGACCGGATGATCCGTCTTCAGCTGACGATCATGCTACCTTGCAATCCACACTCTTTGGCGAAACAACCGAGTTCTTTATCGAGCATGATCCCCCGGAAGCAGGAAATGAAACTGAGTTTCATGTGTACTTAACGAACCTGGAAACATACAAACCATATCTTTCCGGAAGTCTAACTATTCTTATCGATGGCGTTTCTGTCACCGCAGAAAAGCCGGAAAGTCCCGGCATATTTCATATCTCTTTTATCCCCGACAGGGCCGGTGACTTTGAGATCACCTATACTCATACAACAGGTAGCAGATCAGAATCGGTTACGGATCATATCGATATTTACCAGGATCACGATGATATCCAACAGCAACTGGCAGAAGAGGATGATCATGATCATGAGGAGAGCGAGGTCATTGAAGGTGAAATTGTGTTCCTGAAAGAACTGGCCTGGAAGAGTGAATTTATGGTAAAAGAAATTCAACCTGCCCCCTTCTCAGCAGTTATACATACCAGTGGGGAGATCCTGGCCATGCCGGGTGAGAAAAAAAACATTGCAGCAAACAGCAGTGGTATTATATTCTTTAACAACAGGAACCTCGTACAGGGGTCACCGGTCAAAAAAGGACAGCATCTGTTTACCATCAGCAGCAAAGCTTTTACCGGGAACAATGTTGAGCAATTGTACCAGGAATACCTGAATAGCCTGAATAAGAGCAAAAGCGAGTATGAAAGGTATAAGAAACTGTATGCCGGTGATGTTATCTCCGAACGGCAGTTTATAGAATCCCGGACAAATTTTGTGGCAGACAGTATACGCTTTTATAATCTTGCTGCCAATGCGAATGAAGATGGATTAATCATTTATTCTCCTATTGCCGGATATATTCACGAATTAAATGTTTCTGAAGGTCAGTTTGTGGATCTGGGTCAGTTGCTGGTAACCATTTCCTCCAACAAGATCCTCCTGTTACGGGCAGATGTTCCGCAGCAGTTCTACTACCAGCTTGATGATATTGAAACAGCTAATTTCAGGCCTGCATATAGTGACCGGACCATTAGTATCGAAGAGATAAACGGGAAATTGCTTGCCAGGGGGGCCTCTGTTGCTGAGAATGACCATTACCTGCCAGTCTTTTTTGAAGTGAAAAACAATGGTAGCCTGCTCGAAGGAGCATTTGCAGAATTTTACCTGAAAACCGGCCAGGCAACCAAAAAGATAGTAGTTCCCAAAAGCGCTGTTTCAGAAGAACAGGGAGCTTATTACCTGTATATCCAGGTGACCGGTGAGAGCTATACAAAACGGCCCGTAATCCCCGGGGGAAACGACGGTAAAAACGTGGAACTCATTGCAGGATTAGAACCGGGAGAACGAATAGTAACCCGGGGAGCAATGCTTTTAAAGGCTGCATCCATGGTAATTGGCGATATGAGTCACGGGCACAGTCACTAAATTATAAATCCATGCTGAATAAAATCATACAATATTCGCTGAATAACAGGATACTTGTCATATTCCTTTCGCTTATACTGCTGGTGGGTGGCCTGTTCACCTTAAATGAAATGGAAATTGATGTGTTCCCTGATCTTACGGCGCCCACTGTGGTAGTGTTGACCGATGCTCATGGAATGGCGGCAGAGGAGGTTGAAATGCTGGTAACATTTCCAATTGAAACATCTTTGAATGGAGCTACAGATGTCCGGCGGGTGCGTTCAAGTTCTTCATACGGTTTCTCCATAATCTGGGTGGAGTTTAACTGGAATACAGATATATACAGGGCCAGGCAAATAGTCAGTGAGAAACTACCTACCATCTCAAACTTGCTCCCAAAAGAGGTTGAAACTCCTATCCTGGCTCCTCAAACTTCGGTCATGGGTGAGATAATGCTCATTTCGCTCACTTCTGATTCACTCTCAATGTTCGATTTACGGACCGTTGCAGATAAACAGGTAAAACAGCGTCTCCTGTCAGTAACAGGTGTAGCACAGGTAGTTGTGATGGGTGGCCTGCCAAAACAGTACCAGATCCTGGCCAATCCTAATAAAATGAGGTACCATGATGTCTCCCTGAATGAGCTGATTGAAGTTGCCGAAAATACTAACAGCAATGCTTCCGGAGGGTTTATTAACCAATATGGCCAGGAATACATTGTAAGGGCAACCGGACGATCAAAAGATCCTGCAGATATTGGAACCTCTGTCATCAAAATCAGGAATCAACATCCTGTAAAAATTACCGATGTGGCCGATGTCAGGATTGGCCATCCGGATAAGATCGGGGATGCCTTCCTGAATACACAACCAGCTGTTATCCTCACGGTGTTAAAACAACCGAATATCAATACCCTTACATTAACCCAGGATATTGATGAAGCCCTGTCTGCCCTGAGTTCTGCATTGCCCGGCGAAGTCAGGATAAATTCAAAAATCTTCAGGCAGTCAGATTTCATCAATACGGCACTGAGAAACGTATTTCGCGTGTTATTGGAAGGAGGTATTTTTGTATCGATAATCCTTTTCCTGTTTTTGCTAAACATCAGAACAACAGTGATATCATTGATTGCTATCCCCCTGTCATTATTGCTGTCAATCATCGCACTGAGGCTTCTGGGCCTGACAATCAATACCATGTCACTTGGAGGTATGGCTATTGCGACCGGGGTCCTGGTGGATGATGCGATCATCGATGTGGAAAATGTTCTGAAAAGGCTGAAACAGAATTCCAGGAAATCAAGGGAAGAGCAAAAGGGCATCCTTGAAGTAATCTACAAAGCCTCTGTTGAGATCCGTTCATCCATCGTTCAGGCTACGATTATCATTATTGTAACTTTTATTCCACTGTTCTTTTTATCGGGAATGGAGGGCCGTATGCTTAAACCGCTGGGTATAACTTTCATTGTCTCATTGCTTGCTTCTCTTCTGATTGCCCTTACACTTACACCTGTTCTTTCGAGTTATATGCTAACGACAAAAAAACAACTCTCCAGGGATGAGAGGGGAGGAAACCGGTTCGTTCAAAAACTGAATTCATGGTATAAGAAATCCATGAACTCCATACTTACCTTTCGTATTCCGGTTCTTATCCTTTCCACCTGCATGCTCATGATTGCCCTTTTCATATTTACAAGGTTTGGCCGTTCCTTCTTGCCTGATTTCAATGAAGGAACATTGACTATGACAACCACTACAATACCCGGGGCATCACTGCAACAAAGTAACAAGATCACTGAAAAAATTGACAGGGAAATGATGATGATCCCTGAAGTAAAATATGTAAGCCGCAGGACAGGAAGGGCTGAATTAAATGAACACAGTCACGGGGGTTCCAACACTTCAGAGATAGATGTTCCGTTTGAATTAACCGACAGAAGTTACCCGGAGTTCATGAAAGAAGTCAGGGACCGGCTGAATGGGATCCAGGGTATATATATCAATATCGGCCAACCGCTCAGTCACCGTATTGACCATATTTTATCGGGAACGAGGGCGAGTATCGCTGTAAAATTATTCGGAACAGATCTGGGGACCATGTATCGTATTGCAAATGATATAAAAGGATCCATTACAGACATCCAGGGCCTGGTTGATTTGAATGTGGAACAGCTGGTGGAAATCCCGCAGATCCAGATCAGGCCGAGAAGAGAGATGCTTTCCCGGTATGGGATACCCCAGAATGAGTTTGCCCGGTTTGTTGAGACCGCAATTGCAGGGAAAAAAGTGGCAGAGGTGTATGATAACAATCTGAATTTCGATCTGATCGTTCGTTACGATGAACCTTTCAGGAACAACATCGATGCCATCAGGAATACCCTCATCGACACCTATAACGGACAAAAGATACCGTTAAGCTTTGTTGCCGATGTGGTTTCTGTTTCCGGGCCCAATATTATCAACAGGGAAAATGTTCAGCGCAAGCTCGTGATTTCAGCCAACACAGCAGGAAGGGATGTGGGTAGTGTGGTAAGTGACATCAAACGGGCGATTTCCGGAGAGATCAGCCTGCCTGAAGAAGGATACAGGATTGAATACGGTGGCCAGTTTAAAAGCGCGCAAAGTGCTACCGTTAAGTTGCTCATAGCTTCTATGCTTGCCATCCTGGTAATTTTTGTAATCCTGTTCCTGGAGTTTAAAAATGCAAAACTTGCGGGTATCATCCTGATAAATTTACCGCTGGCCCTGATTGGTGGAGTAGTAGCCATCTGGTTGTCATCCAGGGTCCTCAGCATTCCATCCATAATCGGATTAATCACCCTGTTCGGAATTGCCACCCGGAACGGTATCCTGCTGGTATCACGCTATCGCCACCTTCAACAGGAAGGTTGGAACCTGAAAGAGACGATCATCAATGGTTCTGCCGACCGGCTCAATCCAATATTGATGACGGCCCTTGCATCAGCCCTGGCTCTTATACCCCTGGCAATGGAAGGCAACAAACCCGGGAAT
>CAYZEZ010000027.1:0-14005 GCA_964477295.1 uncultured Bacteroides sp.
CGATAGTGACTGTGGCATTGCAGGTGGCTGAGTTGCCATTGACATCTTCAACGGTTAAGATAACCGTGTTGTTTCCTACATCATTGCAGTCGAATGTGTAGTTGTCAAGGTACATCGTATCGATACCGCAGGCATCGCTGCTGCCATTATTAATATCACCAGTAGTAATTGAGGCATTACCTCCAGCGTCCAGCTGAACTATTACATTCTGACAAATGGCGGTCGGAGCAATATTATCTTCAACATTGACAGTGGCTGTGCACGTGCTTGAATTGCCATTGTTGTCTATAACTGTCAGTTCAACAGTATTAGCCCCTACGTCCGCACAGCCAAAGTTGGTAATATCAAGGCTTCGTGAAGCAATCCCGCAGGCATCACTACTACCATTGTCTATATCAGCAGAAGCAATGGTGGCCGTACCGAGAGCATTTAACTGGACAGTTATGTCCTGGCATACAGCTGTAGGTGAAACTGTATCCAACACAGTTACAGTAGCACCACAGGAATTGGTGTTGCTGTTATTATCCGTCACAGTAAGAGTAACTGCATTGGCACCCACATCTGAACAATCGAAGGTTGTGACATCCAAAGCAAGGTTAGCAATTCCACAAGCATCACTGCTTCCATTGTCAATATCTGCAGGTACGATGGAGGCATTGCCCGACCCATCAAGGTATACACTGATATTCTGACAAACCGCAGAGGGTGCAATATTGTCCTCAACTGTTACGGTTGCATTGCATGTACTAACATTGGCATTATCATCGGTTACAGTCAGCGTGACTGTATTGGCCCCTACATTAGCACAGGTGAAAGAACTTGGGTTTATAACCAGTGATGCAATTCCGCAATTGTCGGAGCTACCTGCATCAATATCCGCGGCCACAATAGATGCATTTCCTCCAGCATCTAGCTGAACGGTTATATCATTGCATGAGGCAGTAGGAGAAATAGTATCAAGAACAGTAACTGTTGCACCACATGTATTGAAATTACCGTTGTTATCCGTCACCGTCAGGGTCACTGCATTGGCGCCGACATCTGCACAAGTAAAAGTAGTCTGATCGATAGATCTCAAAGCAATACCACAGGCATCGCTACTTCCGCCATCAACATCTACTGCAGCAATATTCACAGTTCCTCCTGCATCCAGGTAAACGGTTATATCCTGGCAGGCCATGGTAGGTAAAACATTATCTTCAACTGTGATTGTTGCACCAGCAGTGTTCAGATTGCCATTTACATCAACCACCGTTAGTGTCACTGCATTGCCACCAACATTTGCACATGTGAAATCATACACATCCAGGAACATAGTATCGATTCCGCATGCATCGCTGCTACCATTATCGACCATGGCTGCCGTAATGGAAGCATCCCCAAATCCATCCAACTGGACAGTCAGGTTTTGTGTGATGACTGTTGGGGCAGTCACATCGCCTATCCTGACTGTATCGCTGTGGAGGGTCACACAGCCATTGTCGTCTGTTAGTGTCAAATCATATGCACCATCTACTATATTATATAAGTCCTGTAGTGTTGAAGTAAATGTTCCGGGACCAGTCCAGCTGTAATCAAGAGGTACAGTACCTCCCGCGACAGATATTTCTAGATCACCATCAGCCACACCGGAACAACTTACATCATTAATATTGTCGGTGACTACAGTTAAAGCCAAAGGCTCAATAATGGTTATCGAGTTGTTAGCAGTTTCAAGGAATCCGTCTGTAACCGTTACAGTATATAATCCGGGTTCAAGTGCAGTAATTGCCGAATCGGTTGAAGTAAAAGCCCCGGGACCTGTCCATGAATAAGTATAAGGAGGCATTCCTCCACCTCCTGCAGCGGTTGCAGCTCCATCATCGAATCCAAAACAGGTAATATCTGTACCAGTAATGCCAACAAAAAGTGGATCGCCATTTACACATATCGAGAATGATCCGGAGGTCTGGTTATCATCAACAGATATATAATACCAATTTCCAATTGTCAAGGTATCGACTGTAACGAGCATATCTCCCGTTGTTGCCGGATGCAGGCCACATCCAAGTTCAACACCCGCTTCATTCCAAAAAGCAGCCTGTTGTCTGCGCATTGTACCATATACAGTACCGGTTCTGACTCTTAATTCAAAATTGTTATTAATTGCCTGGAATTTGAACCATACATTTTTATTATCTACTCCTCCCCAGCAAGAACCCATATCCTGGTCTGCTGTAGCAAACAAGTTGCTGTATTGTGCATCATTGGAACACCAGTTGTTCAGGTCGGTCAGCTCCAGTGCACCAGATTTGAAATCATAGTCAGCAACATCATCAACACAAAGAGTGAAGGTGCCGCTGACATAGTCATCATCCACAGAGATCCAATACTGATGTCCTGCTGTTAACGTATCAATCTGCATGCTTATCGTACCTGTATTCCCAACCCAACGTGCACAGGCTACCTGGACACTATCGGCATTCCAGAGGGCCACCTGTTGCCGTTGCATGGTACCGTAAATTGTTCCTGTGCTGACCAGGGCTTTTATAAAGCTTCCCGTTGCGGTGAAAGTAAACCAGACATTCTTATTTACCGTTCCTGACCAGCAGTCACCCATATCCCTGTCGGCTGTGGCAAATGTATTATTGTATTGCGCATCAGCGGAGCACCAGTCGCTTAGGTCGGTCAATTGGATCGCTCCTTCCCAGTAGTCATAGTCGGGATTTTTATCAAAACAAATAGTAAAGCTTCCGCTTGTAAGGTCGTCATCAACAGATATATAGTAAGTATTACCAACGATAAGTGAATCAGCGGATAATGTTATAGTACCTGTAGTAGCAATCCATTTGGCACATCCCACTTCCATATCACTTTCGTTCCACATGGAAACCTGCTGACGACGCATTGTCCCGTATACACTTCCGGTTTTAATCTGAACTTTCGCGAAACGGGTTTCGGCAGTAAACTTGAACCAGACATTGTTGTATTGTGTCCCGGTCCAGCAGGATCCTGTATCCCTGTCGAATGTGGCAAAAAGGTTATCATACTGGGCATCGCTGGAGCACCAGTCATCCATGTCGGTGATTTCGATGGCCCCTTCCCTGTAATCGAAACTATAATTCTCATCGAGGCACAATGAGAAAGTTCCACTACGGTAATCATCATCAACAGAGATCCAGTACCTGTGTCCGGCAGTCAGTGTATCGGTCTGAAGGGTAACTGTACCCGTATAATTTAACCACCTGGCACAAGCCACCTCATCACCGGCAGCATTCCAGAGGGATACCTGCTGACGGTACATCGTGCCATATATGTCTCCTGTTGTTACACCTACCTTAATATAGGATGAATTGGCAACGAAAGTAAACCATACATTCTTATAATCCGTTCCGGACCAACAGGAGCCGCTGTCCTCATCGTATGTGGCAAATACATTATCATAGGCAGCGTCTGCTGAGCACCAGTCATTCATATCTGTCAGCTCAATTGCGCCATCTTTGAAATCATAATCAATGTTTTCATCTGCACACAGGGTAAAACTTCCACTAACGTAGTCATCATCCACCGAAATCCAGTACCAGTCCCCGATGGCCAGGTCATTGGTTTGCAATGTTATGGTACCCTGATTGCTTATCCATTTAGTACAAGCTACCTCTTCACCAGCAGCATTCCAGAGGGATACCTGCTGTCGCTGCATGTTCCCGTAAATTGTGCCTGTACTGACCCGTATCTTGATATATGTTGTATTTGCCTGGAACTTAAACCAAACATTCTTGTAAACAGTTCCCGTCCAGCATGAGCCGCTGTCTTCATCGTAAGTAGCAAATATATTATCATAGGCAGCATCCGCTGAACACCAGTCATTCAGGTCAGTTAATTCGATCGCACCATCTTTAAAATCATTATCAATGTTTTCATCAACACAAAGAGTAAAACTACCGCTTACCCTGTCATCATCCACTGAGATCCAATACCAGTCCCCTATGGTCAGATCATTGGTTTGCATTGTTATTGTACCCTGATTGGCTACCCATAAGGCACAGGCTACTTCATCTCCTGCAGTATTCCAGAGAGATACCTGCTGACGCTGCATGTTGCCATAAATTGTACCTGTTTTAATAAGGATCTTGATAAACGTAGTATTGGCCTGGAACTTAAACCAGACATTTTTATAAACAGTACCGGTCCAGCAAGATCCACTATCCTCATCATAGGTTGCGAATGTGTTTTCATAAGCGGCATCACTGGAACACCAGTCATTCAGGTCAGTCAGTTCGATGGCTCCTGCCCGGAAATCGTAATCGATATTGTCATCCACGCATAACGAGAAGGTCCCGTTTACACGATCATCATCCACGGATATCCAATAATCGTTACCGATAGACAGGGTGTCGGTTTGCAGGGTGATTGTCCCCTGATTTGCTATCCATACGGCACAGGCCACTTCATCGCCTGCTGCATTCCAGAGGGATACCTGCTGCCTTTGCATGGTTCCATAAATTTCACCTGTCTTTACCAGGACTTTAATAAAGCTTGTTGTAGCTGTAAATTTAAACCAGACATTTTTGTAGACGGTACCTGTCCAGCAGGATCCACTGTCTTCATCATAGGTTGCAAAAAGGTTGGTGTACGCAGCATCAGCAGAGCACCAGCCATTAAGATCAGTAAGTTCAATAGCTCCGGCCCTGAAATCATAATCTACTTCATCATCAATACATAAGCTGAAAGTACCACTGACATTGTCATCGTCTACGGCAAAATGATACCAGTTACCTGGTGTTAGGGAATCGGACTGCAGGGTAATAGTACCCTGGTTGGCAATCCACACAGCACAGGCTACTTCAGCACCAGTGCTATTAAATAAGGCAACTTGCTGGCGTTGCATACTGCCATAACCGGGATTTCCGGTTTTTACCTCGACCTTTATCTGGTTAGTTGTAGCCTGGAACTTGAACCATCTGTTTTTAAAGGTTGCGCCACTCCAGCAAGAACCACTGATTACATCATTTGGTTCAGTTGAGTTTGTGTATGCAGCGGCAGGAGAACACCAATTGCTTAATTCTGTCAGCTCTGTGGCCCCTGGCGGGAACGGATATACAAGGTCATCTTCGACACATAGAGAAAAGGTTCCGCTGTTTCCTGTAGTTTCGTCATCATCTACTGAAATATAGTACCAATTGCCAATAGTAAGTGTTCCATTTACTATGGTAACTATACCAGAACCATTGATGTTTCCGCAATCCACCTCTACACCTGCGGCTGTCCAAAGGGCTACCTGCTGGCTCCGCATCTCACCGGCATCATTTCCCGTGATGACCTTAATGGTCACATTGGCTGAGGTGGCCTGGAACTTGAACCAGACATTTTTATTGGTTGCACCGGCCCAACATGAACCCTGTGATTCATCTGCCGTGGCAATAATGTTACTGTATTTCGCGGAATCTGAGCACCATCCGTTCAGGTCGGATATTTCAATTGCATTGGCTTTGTCGTCGTTTGGATGTGCTTCTGTTACACACAGGGTAAAGGTTCCACGATACCCACCTGGCCAGTTGTCCGCAGAGATGAAGTACCACTCACCGGGAGTAAGACCTGTTGAGGCTACTTCAATGTCACCATAATCAGAGTAATATGTATTACATGAAACTTCAATTAAATTAGTATCCCACAGGGCAACATAAGGTCTTCGCAGGGTACCTTCAATTCCTTGAATTCTTATCTGAACAGCTATATCAGTTGATGGAGCCTGGAATTTAAACCAGCGGTTATAATTTGGTCCGTTCACCCAGCATGATCCCCTGGCCTGATCGGCTGAAGCACTTACTGTTGAATATTCCCCATACGCCGAACACCAATCAGTAAGATCAGAAAGTTCTATGGCTCCTTCAACAAAGTCATAACTGATCTCATCGTCAGTGCACAGAGTAAAGGTTCCACGATATCCTAAAGCGTTGTAATTATCTACAGATATATAATACCATTCTCCCGGTGTCAGGGCTGTATAAACAATTTCAAGGTCGCTGAACTGGGAAATATAACTGTCGCATGCCAGTTCTATACCCATTGTATCCCAAAGAGCAAGATACGGGTAATCCATGGTACCTTCAATATCCCCTGTTTTCAACCATATCGTTACATCAGTACCTGTTGCCTGGAACCTGAACCAGCGGTTAAAGTTCGGACCGGTATTCCAGCAGCTTCCCCGGGTTTCATCGGCAGAGGCGCCAATAGTGGTATACTCGGCATTGGCCGAACAATAATCCGCATAATTGGTAATCTCAATGGCCCCCGACTTGAAATCATAATCTATTGTATCAGTAATACAGAGCGTAAAGGATCCCCTGTATCCTAATGCATTGTAATTATCTACAGTTATATAATACCATTCACCAATTGTGAGTGTATCTGAACCCACCCGGAGGTCCTCATACTGGCTAACATACCTGGCACACGCTACCTGGTTCAGGTTGGTATCCCAGATGGCTATATAGGGATAATCCATGTCACCTTCCGATCCGCCTATTTTCAGGTCGACCATGATCTCGTTGGTTGTGGCCTGGAACATAAACCAACGGTTAAAGTTTGGGCCGGTATTCCAGCAGGATCCCGCAGATCCGTCTGCGGTGGCATTCAGGGTGGTATAGGCAGCATCGGCGGAGCACCAATTATTTAAGTCTGTCAGCTCGATAGCCCCTGCCTGGAAATCATAATCAATGACATCGGTTGCACATAATGTGAATGTTCCACGGTAACCGGTATTGGCGTAATTATCAACGGTGATATAATACCTGTCACCAGGGGTCAGTCCTGTGGCACCGACGGTCAGATCATCATACCGCCCTATATACCTGGCACAGGCAATTTCATTATCAAGGCTGTCCCATATGGCGACATAAGGATAATCCATGTCTCCTTCCGATCCACCAATTTTCAACTGAACCAGAATTTCCTCAGTGGTTGCCAGAAAGGTGAACCACCGGTTAAAATTGGGACCGGTATTCCAGCAGGATCCTTTAAAGCCGTCTGCTGTGGCAAGCATTGTAGTATATGCGGCATCTGCTGAACACCAGTTGTTCAGGTCGGTGATCTCGATGGCACCGGCCTTGAAATCGTAATCGATTTCATCAGTAAGACATAAAGTAAATGTTCCCTGGTAACCCGTATTATTATAATTGTCAACTGTAATATAATATCTTTCTCCCGGAGTGAGAGTATCAGAACCGATGGATAGATCATCATACGTCCCTATATACCTGGCACAGGCAATTTGATTATCGAGACTATCCCACAAAGCTATGTACGGATATCGCATATCTCCCTCCGACCCGCCAATTTTCAACTGAATCAGGATTTCCTCGGTTGTTGCCACAAAGGTGAACCAGCGGTTAAAATTGGGACCGGTATTCCAGCATGATCCTGCCGATCCGTCAGCAGTCGCAAGCATGGTTGTATATTCCGCTTCAGCCGAGCACCAGTTATTGAGGTCGGTGAGCTCAATGGCCCCGGCCTTGAAATCGTAGTCAATTACGTCCTTAAAACATAATGTAAAGCTTCCCCTGTAACCTGTATTATTATAGTTATCGACAGATACATAATACCATTCACCTGGAGTAAGTGTATCGGCCCCGATTGATAAATCATCATAGCTTCCAATATACCTGGAACATCCTATCTGGGCACCCATGCTGTCCCACAAAGCGATATACGGGTAATTCATGGTTCCCTCCGTTCCACCGATCTTCAGGTCGATCAAAATCTGTTCAGTTGTGGCCTGGAACTTAAACCACCGGTTAAAATTCGGACCTGTATTCCAGCAGGTTCCTGCCGACTCATCCGGAGTAGCATCCATGGTGGTATATTCGGCTTCTGCCGAACACCAGTTGTTCAGGTCGGTGATCTCGATGGCTCCTTCCCGGAAATCGTAATCAATGGTATCTGTAACACACAGCGTAAATGTTCCCCTGTATCCCAGGGCACCGTAGTTATCAACTGCAATATAATACCATTCACCAGGCGTCAGGCTTGAACTCCCGATGGTAAGATCACTGTATTGAACCGAATACCTTGCACAGGCAACCTGTACATCATTGGTATCCCACATGGCAATATAGGGATATTGCATGGTCCCTTCATCACCTCCTGTTTTCAGTTCAATCAGTGCCTGGGTTCCTGTTGCCTGGAACTTAAACCACCGGTTATAATTGGGTCCTGTATTCCAGCAGGTTCCCTTTACCTGGTCGGCCGAGGCATTAATTGTTGTAAACGCAGCCTCGGCTGAACACCAATCATTCAGATCTGTAATTTCATAGGCACCTTCTTTGAAATCATAATCCACTGCATCTGAAATACATAAAGTGAATGTTCCTGTCCTGCTAAACGGGGTTAGATTGTCAATGGAAATATAATACCACTGTCCTGCTACCAGGCTGCTGCTACCAATAGCCAGGTCGGAATATTGTGCTGAATACCTGGCACAAGCCATCTGGGTATTTATTTCATCCCATAATGCGATATACGGGTACTGGATATCTCCTTCAGCTCCACCGGTCTTCAATTGTATACTAATACTGTTGGATGTGGCCTGGAACTTAAACCACACGTTATAATTCGGACCCGAATTCCAGCAACTTCCCTTCAATTCATCTGCAGTCCCATTGAAATTATTAAATTCTGCATCGGTTGAACACCAGTTATTCAAATCAGTCAACAGGATGGCCCCTGCCTTAAAATCGTTGGTAACAGTATCATCCACGCAAAGAGTAAAGGTCCCTCTTCTTGCGGTACCACTTAAGTTATCTACATTAATATAGTACCAGTCCCCAATGGTGAGTCCGGTAGTACTCGTCTGAATATCATCATATTGTCCTATATAATTCCTACATGCCAGCACCGTATTTGCCTCATCCATGATCGCCAACAGTGGATATTGTAATGTCCCCTCATCACCCCCTGTCTTAACATCTACGGTTACATATTCGGTAGTAGCCCGGAACTTAAACCACCTGTTATAATTCGGTCCGTTCGACCAGCAGGATGGCCGCGGTTCATCCCCGGTAGCATTCATAGTTGTAAACTCAGCATCTGCTGAACAATAGCCATCAATATCACCCAGTATCCTGGCGCCAGCCTTAAAATCATAATCGCGTACTTCAACATCCTGTGAATCCGCACTGGCACAACCAAACGGATCAGTATAATCATATTTGATCTTAAACGTACCTACTCCGGCAGTATTCGGATCAAAGGTATTCGCAATGACACCCGTCCCGCTAAATGTACCTCCAACAGGAGAACCAACCAGGTCGGCCGGAGCATCGGTAATATCATATAATGTATCCAGTCCGCTAAACGAAACAACCGGCAGGGCATGAACATCAGTACTCTGATCATCCGCATCAGAACATCCCTCTGCATTCACATAAGTATAAGTAATCATATGTGAACCTGCCCCTGCTGAAGCCGGATCAAACTGGTCCCCTGAAATACCGTTGCCGGTAAATGTTCCTCCTACCGGAGCCCCGGTCAGGGTAACAGCCGCATCGTCAATACAGTAATCGGCCGCCAGTCCGACAAAACTGGCAGTAGGATTATTAAATATATCCAGGTTAAGTACGGAGGAATCTTTTGCCCCGCAACCATTTTTCTCAACAACTTTAACCAGCCCTGGAACACCGCCTACGGCACTCCAGGTGACTTGAAGACTATTCGGACCATCCACCACGCTGGCAGGAGTCCCGTTAGCTACTGTCCATGTATAGGTAGACCCTACATGATTATCAACCGAATAGGTAATCACCGAACTGGCACATACTGTGTCATCATCAGGCAAGACGGGCGAAGTCACAGGTGGGACACACAGATCGCACACAATATCTGCCACCCATCCTTCCCTTACGGTCCCCCCATCTGAAATAAACCGGACGGTAATGCAGGTATCTGTTCCCACAACACCAAAAGGGGCTGTTCCTTCCCCTGTATATTTTCCCAATAAGGATGAAGCGATAGAAGGACCGTCATAAATATATAATGTGTCGGAAGTATGAACTTCGAAGAGGGTAAAATCGAGTCCCGGGTTTCCGCCGTTATCAGAACAGATAGTAATCACATAATCCTCATTGGAATCATAATAATCCAGCGCACCGAACAACGTATCGCTATCCCTGAAAGTGCCTGAACATGTGGAAATTGTATCCCCGTCGTAATAGCTGATACGGTAAATCTGACTGGAAATCGGAGTAGTGAAGGAGAGTATGAACAGAAGCAGGGGTAAAATGAATAGTGACCTGTAACGCAATGAAAAATCATTATGATTTTCATTCAACCTAACCGGATGATATTTATTTGAACCTTTTATCAAAGTCTTTCAGTGATCAGTAACAATCGGGTTTTGCTTCATTTAATGGACTCTGTAAGGTAAAATAAGGTTGCAGGTTGAATTAATCCTCTGTCATTAATTAACCTGCATTAAATACAAAAATTTAATATGAAAAACCCGTTCACGTTAAGCCCGTTAAATATATAAAATATTGTTTATAATCAGGTAGATAGAGTTATTAACGAAACCTGAACATTTTAACGTTGAATAGCGTAAAAGGTTACCTGATAGAATTTTACGCAAAATTAACTCTTTGACCAACGTGTTAATTACTTACACGAAATCATTCAGAACCGGCACCAAAACAAAAACCCTGAAAAACCCATCTTGCAATGGTTTGCGCCCTCTACTGTTAATAAAACTTAAAGATTTTTTATCTCCGCTACAAGCTTCTGCAGCGAGTCCTTGGCACTTCCAAAATACATCCGCGTATTATCCGCAAAGAACAGGAAGTTCTCAATGGCCGCATATCCTTTACCCATACCCCGCTTCATTACCACAACATTCCTGGCCTCATGCACCTTTATGATGGGCATCCCGTAGATCGGGCTGGAGGGGTCATCCAGGGCAGCAGGATTAACCACATCATTGGCCCCTATCACCAGGGCTACGTCGGTATTGGGCATATCGGGATTAATTTCATCCATTCCCACCAGTTGTTCGTAAGGGACTTCCGCTTCGGCCAGTAATACGTTCATGTGACCAGGCATACGTCCTGCCACGGGATGGATTGCAAACTTAACTTCCACTCCCTTTTCCTCCAGCAATTTCGCCATCTCATTACATACATGCTGTGCCTGTGCAACGGCCAGCCCGTAACCAGGGATAATGACTACTTTCTTCGAATAACTCAACAATACCGATAAATCACTGGCTGTGATCTCCTTAACCAATCCCTTCTCTCTGTCAACACCGGCCCCGCCTCCTCCAAATGCTCCCACAATGACATTAAACAAGCTCCTGTTCATTGCCTTGCACATAAGAATCGTTAAAATGATGCCTGCGGATCCAACAAGAATACCACCTAACAGCATGGCCTCGTTGTGATAAAGAAATCCACCCATGGCCGCAGCAATACCGGTAAATGAATTCAGCAGTGAAATAACCACCGGCATATCCGCACCACCTATTGGCATAACGAAAAGAACACCGTATACCAGGGAGACTGCTAACATGGCATAAACAACCAGCATCAATCGCCCGGGTGACATGGATGTACGCGACATGATGAAAACAAAGAATCCTATCAGGACCAGCAATAAGATAATATTCAGGTACTTCAGGAAACCGGAATGGATATCTTTGATTTTATTATCAAGCTTTCCATATGCCACCATGCTACCCGTAAAAGATACAGAACCGATCATTAATCCCAATAAGATCACCAATACCTGTCCGTTCAGCATTCCCTGCCCTGCCATTAGTGCAGGAGCAATATTGGGGAATTCCCGGAGGGATATGAGTGCCGCAGCAGCCCCGCCCGTCCCGTTAAAAAATGAGACAAGCTGAGGCATGGCAGTCATTTTTACCCGGCGGGCAATTATCCAGCCGGCAACGGTTCCGATAAAAATTGCGCTGATAATGAATCCAAGATTTTTTATCCCATTACCCTGATCATCTTTGTGCAGTAATAGGGTGGCTATAATAGCCAGGATCATTCCAATACCAGCCCAAAGGTTACCTTTTCTTGCGGTTTCAGGATGGCTGAGCATTTTAAGCCCAACAACAAAAAGGATTGCTGCTAACAGGTAACATAACTCCAATATTGACCGGCCGGAAGTAAAACCGGCAGTTTCCGCGGTATTTATTGCGTCATTCATAAAATTATTTACTCTTTTTCTTGCGAAACATTTCCAACATCCTGTCGGTAACCACAAATCCCCCTGCAACATTTAACGTTGCAAGCACAATCCCAATAATTCCCAGAACCAGGGTCAATGTGTTATCGGCATGGCCAACAAGGATAATTGCTCCGATAATGATCACGCCGCTTATTGCATTGGCTCCCGACATGAGGGGAGTATGCAAAACAGCAGGGACATTGGAAATGATAACTATACCCAGGAATATACAAAGAACAATGATAAAGATTGCTGCCCTGTTAACATAAAAGAACTGTAAAATACTTTCCATGGTTCAATAGATTAAACTGCATTGGATACGATGTTCAACTCTTGATCTATTCATTTTCAAAATGAATTATTTCCCTGACTCTTTCATTAACAATCTCCCGATCCCTGGTGATGCATGTTGAACTCACTATCTCGTCTTCAAAATTCAAATTGATATTCCCTTCTTCATCAGTTATCAAATCAAGAAAGTTGGTATAATTATTTCCAAGCATCTTGCTTGCATCTGCAGGCATGCGCGACGGGAAGTTGGAGTTTCCAATAATCCTGACCTGCTTATGGAGGATGGTTTCATCTTTTTTTGTTAATTCACAATTTCCTCCTGATCCGGCCGCCATGTCGATTATAACCGAACCAGGCTGCATGGCTTCAACCGTTTCCCTGGAAATCAACAATGGCGATTTCTTCCCGGGTATCTGGGCTGTACATATGATAACATTCGATTTAATTGCGTGATCATGTATCAATTGCTGTTGCTTTTGTTTAAAATCATCGGCCTGTTCTACCGCATAACCTCCTGCAGAGGCATCTTCTTTTGCTCCTTCCACTTCAATAAAACGGCCTCCGAGGCTCATAACCTCTTCTTTCACAGCAGCTCTGACATCAAATACCTCGACAACAGCTCCTAACTTTTTTGCCGTGGCCAGGGCTTGCAAACCCGCCACTCCTGCTCCCAGAATTAGAATTTTCGATGGCTTTATTGTTCCGGAAGCACTCATAAACATCGGGAAAAAGTTGGGTAATTTGCTGGCAGCAACAAGGACGGCCTTATAGCCGGCAATCGTCGCCATGGAAGATAAAATATCGACCGCCTGGGCACGCGAGGAGCGCGGAGCCATGTCGAGACTGAAAGCAGTAACATTTGAATCAGCAAGTTTTTGCACCACTCCTGTATTAGTCAGTGGATTCAGGATGGCTACAAGGACCTTTCCTGCAGGTATTTCATTATCTTCAGGGGGATTAATCTTCAGAATAACATCCGATTCCTTCAGGATATACTCTTTTGTCTGGATAACTCCACCGGCATCGACGTATTCTTCATTACTTGCACAGGAAGAATTTCCGGCATCTGATTCGATTAAAACAGTCAGGTTCTTTTTTACCAGTTTCGATACATTCTCAGGAAGTAATGCAACCCTGTTCTCATGGCCTCCTTCCCTTACTATTCCAACGATCATTTTATTGGATTTTTAATATGTCCTATTGAAGTACCCCGCCCTATCTGTACCTATTCCTTAGGGAGTGTTCAGTGCCAGGAATCTTCGATCCATTATTATTTTTTTGTTCGCTCGCTGATCCCGCCATATACAGCTGAGAATGTATCCGCAGGATTCACGTTTCGGAGGCCAAATTTAGGAAATTATTTTTAATTAATCTAAGTATAACTGCTAACTGTTTATGGTAAGACTGTATACTAATTTTGATCAGACAAGAGATATTATTTAGAATTAATATACTTTCGGCCAGATTTAACATTAACAGGCCACCTGTAACGTTTTTTTTCATAAATTTATTTGGA
>CAYZEZ010000027.1:14105-16603 GCA_964477295.1 uncultured Bacteroides sp.
CAGATTTAACATTAACAGGCCACCTGTAACGTTTTTTTTCATAAATTTATTTGGAAAAGTTACGCTGTTTCACAGTTTCAATTCTCAGTTTCAATTTTCAATCATGGCTGATTCCATTCAATCGATTGTAGAGAATTTTGCGGCCAGAGATAAAAGCAACCTGATAAAGATCCTTCAGGAGGTTCAACGCTCAGAAGGATATATAACTCCCGAAGCAGTTAATAAAATATCCAACCACCTATGGATCTCCCGAAGCCAGATATTTGGAGTTGCATCATTTTATGCCCAGTTCAAGTTTAATCCACCCGGAAGACATTCCATTAAAATTTGTCTTGGTACCGCTTGTCATGTTCAGGGAGGTGATTTCCTCCTGAATGCCCTGAAATCTGAAATCGGTATATCAACGAATGAAACAACGGAAGATGGCAGGTTCGATCTTGCACGGGTTGCATGCCTGGGCTGCTGTGCCCTGGCACCGGTAATAATGATCGACGAAACTATTTACAGCAATATGTCGGTCATCAAACTGAAGGAAACATTGGGTAAATATGAATGATCTACTAACTCTTCGGAAACAATCGATAGAGGAATGGCAGGAACTTCAAAACTCGCCTGTGCCCATAATATATATTGGCATGGGAAGTTGTGGGATTGCATCCGGAGCCGGGGAAGTATGGAAAAAAACAAATCATATCCTTAGTCAACAGAAGATTAAGGCAAAACTGTTAAAAGTAGGTTGCATCGGTCCATGTTACCTGGAACCATTGGTGGATATTCAGAAACCAGGATCTTTGCGTCACAGTTTTAATAATGTTAACACTGAGCGGTTATCAAAGCTGATCCCGGATTATCTCCTCAATGACGCATCATCCTTCAAACCGTTCGGACACCTGGGAGAGAGCAGGGCAACTGAGGATGGTGTAAAATCGCTCTGGGAACAACCCATGCTCAAAAAACAAAAGCGGATTGTATTAAGGAACTGCGGGATTATTGATCCGGAAAACATAAGGCACTATACCGCCAGGGGAGGTTTTGAGGGTCTGTTGAAAGCATTTGATACAGGCGCTGAAGGAGTTATTAAGGAGATAAAAACAGCAGGTATCCGTGGAAGGGGTGGGGCCGGTTTCCCAACATGGAAAAAATGGCAGTTGTGCCACGATTCCAGGGGGAAAACAAAATACCTGATCTGCAATGCCGACGAAGGTGATCCGGGAGCTTTCATGAATCGTTCCCTCATGGAAGGCGATCCCTTTTCACTCCTGGAAGGAATGATCATAGCTGCTTACGCCATAGGAGCACAAAAAGCCTATATATATATTCGTGCAGAATATCCGCTGGCGATCGAACGCCTGAAAATAGCCCTGGATCAACTTCAAAAATATAACCTTCTGGGTAAGAACATTTTAAAGAGCGGATTTAGTCTCGACATTCAGATTAAAGAAGGAGCAGGAGCCTTTGTATGTGGCGAAGAAACGGCCCTGATTGCATCCATTGAAGGATCAAGGGGAATGCCACGCAGCCGCCCACCCTACCCTGCCAGTTCAGGACTGAATGGGAATCCAACCAATATAAACAATGTAGAGACACTGGCCACCATTCCCACCATATTACGCGAAGGAGGAATATCCTATGCAGGAATTGGATCAGAGACAAGTAAAGGGACCAAGACCTTCGCCCTTGTTGGAAAAGTTCGCAGGACAGGTCTTATAGAAGTTCCTATGGGAATTACCCTCAGAGAGATAATTTATGATATTGGAGGTGGAACCCGGAAAGAGTTTAAAGCAGTCCAGACGGGAGGACCATCGGGTGGCTGCCTTTCGAAAGATCATCTCGATCTGCCGGTTGATTATGAGTCTCTCTCCGGTGCAGGATCAATTATGGGATCGGGTGGATTAATTGTGATGGATCAGGATACCTGCATGGTAGATGTGGCCAAATACTTCCTGAATTTTACCAGCAAGGAGAGTTGTGGTAAATGCACACCATGCCGGATTGGCACTAAGCAGATGGTGGCTATCCTTGAGAAAATTACCAGTGGAAATTCGGAACCTGATGATATCCAAATCCTTGAAGAAATTGCCAATACCGTTAAAAAAGGATCTTTATGTGGCCTCGGACAAACGGCACCTAACCCGGTATTGACTACCCTGAAACTTTTCAAAGATGAGTATGATGAGCATGTCGGAAAAGACCGTTGTCCTGCCGCAGTTTGCCGCGACCTGGTAGAATATCGAGTCATCAAGGATAAGTGTACCGGTTGTCAGCGCTGTGTTGAAGTTTGTCCCACAAACGCCATAAGCGGACCGAGAAGTGAGCCACATAACCTTGATCTTGAGAAATGCATTAAGTGCAGGGCCTGTTATGAAATATGCCGCTTTGATGCAATAGCAGGAGATGCTATTGTTATTGAATAAAAAGAAATAGTCATCCCGATCCCGCCGTGCCCCCCGAGCACTCGGGGGGGAGTACTCGGGATCGGGATCTGACAGATGCTGAAA
>CAYZEZ010000027.1:16703-24812 GCA_964477295.1 uncultured Bacteroides sp.
GGATCTGACAGATGCTGAAATCCTGACCTTCGTCAGGGCAGGCAAGTTCAGCATGACGTGAAATGAATTGATGACCGTAAAAAACAACATAAACGGATCAGCCAAAATAGACGGAAAAACCATAAAAATCCGTCCCGGGCTCACTGTGCTTAATGCTGCCAGAAAGGCTGATATTTATATCCCGACACTCTGTTACCTGGAGAATTTATCTCCGTACGGTGGATGCCGGTTGTGCATTGTGGAAATTAAAAACATGAAAGGATTTCCCACAGCATGCACCACACCCATTGAACCTGGCATGGAGATCCTCACAAAAACACCGGAATTGCAAAAACTCAGAAGTGAAATCCTGGAATTCACTCTCTCCGAGCACCCTTACACGTGCCTGGTGTGTAAAGATAAAATGGAATGCACTGATTTTATGCGTACAACAAGAAAAGTCGGAACCATAACAGGATGTAACTTTTGTACCAGCAATGGCGACTGTGAACTGCAGAATTTGGTTGACTATCTCGATTTGAAGGACATTAAATATCCTATTTCTTACAGAGGGCTCCCTCCGGAAAAAAAGAATCCCTTTTATGATCTTGACTATAACCTGTGCGTACTTTGCGGCCGGTGTGTAAGGATATGTAACGAGGAGAGAAACAGCAATGTCCTGGCATTTGTCGAAAGAGGCAATACTACAATTGTCGGGACGGCTTTCAATGAATCACAAAAAGAAGCCGGTTGTGAATTCTGCGGTGCCTGTGTCGATGTATGCCCTACCGGCTCAATCTCTGAGAAATTAGGGAAATGGACGGGTTTGCCCGCTAAATCCATCGAAACATCCTGCGTGTTGTGTTCTGTTGGTTGTACAATGAATGTCAATGCAAAAAACGATGCGGTTATAAATGCCGGCCCAAAGCCAGGTAATCGCATCAATCCACCCCAACTATGCATGCGAGGGAAATTTATTCCACCTGATATCAGCAATCACCCTTCAAGGATCACTGCACCGATGATTAAAAGAAAGAACAAATGGATTGAAGTCAGCTACAGGGAGGCAATAGAATATGCAGCCAGCAACCTGGACAATTACAGAGGAAAACAATTTGGCCTGATAGGTTCCGGTCAGGATACAATCGAAGATAACTATTCCCTTCAGAAATTTTCACGGAAAGTGATGGGATCAAATAATATCGATCTGCATTCTTCTTATCCAGACAGGGAAATTCTTAAAACGATTTGCCAGCACTATTCACAAAATGCGCCCCCATCCTTTAAGGATATAGAAAAATCCGACACACTCTTTGTTATCGGCACGGATGCTTCCATCTCACATCCGCTCGCTGAGCATAAAATACGGAAGGCATTCATAAACGGCAAGAACATTATTTATGCAAATAATCTGTCCACACGGACGTCAACCTTCGTTACACATGAGGTGCATTATCTGCCCGGTAAGGAGGTAAATTTACTCAGCGCAATTGTAGCAGGTCTGGCCAGTAAAATGAACTCCAGATTACCTGGCAGCATTTCGAACCAGTATACCCATGCTGATATTCAAAAGGCATTAAAGTTCTCAGGCATTTCAATTTCTGAAACGGATAGGATCATCAGTGAACTTGAAAAATCAAAAAATCTATTGATCATTGCAGGCGACGGGCTGTTACGTAATTCATGGGCGATGGACTCGCTCAACAGCCTGATGAACCTCCAATACCTTAAAAGAATTGAATCAAGGTGCAATATCATGTTCCTGGGCAATGAAGGAAGCCTTGCAGGGGGAACACTTTCCGGCATGCATCCAGATTATTTACCTGGATTTCAATCACTTGCTGATAAAATAATCAGGGAAAAATGGAATAAAAACTGGGATACAACAATCAGCTCAACCAGGGGGTTATCCGGCAATGAGATGGTGAAAAATGTCAGAGATGATGGTATTAAGGCGCTTTTTATCACGGGAAGCATTACTCCACCTCCGAACCTGAAAAAACTAAAATTTCTCGTGCAATGTAATATGTTCCGGACTGAACTAACTAAATACGCCGATGTTTTCTTTCCCATTTCAAATTTCTTAGAGAATGAGGGTCACTTTTTAACCCTGGAAGGAAAACTTAAAAAGGTCAGGCGAGTAACCTCTGTACCGGGAGATATCAGATCGATCTCACAAATAATATCTGATCTTGCATCGGCAATGCGGGAATCGGGATTTGAAAGCAATAAACCCCGGCAATTGCTGAAAGAACTGTCCTCCTTTACAGAAATACCCTTCCCGAAACAAAATACAGCAAAGCAACAATTCAAGCCGGTAAAAGTAAGGACAACAAAAGAACCAACTGATCTTTCATATATTGAATATTACCACTATAAATACAGGGGTAATGACCTGATCCAGCTTGTGGATGACCTGAAAAAAGTAATAAATGTCTAAGATACTCGACAAATCGGAAATAGCGCCCAATGTCCATGTATGTACTGTCAGTGCAAAGGATATAGCGCAAAAGGTACAGCCAGGTCAGTTCATCATCGTCATACCTGATGAATACAGTGAAAGGACTCCCATCACTGTTGCCGACTGGGATACGAAGAAAGGTACGATCACCTTTATATTTCTCCACATTGGATCGAGCACACAGCGGTTGTCTGAGTTGAATCGCGGTGATGAATTCTATTCCCTTACAGGCCCCCTGGGCAAACCTTTCGAAATTGAAAAATTCGGTACAGTAGCACTGGTTGGAGGATGCTATGGGATAGGAGGAATATATCCTGCTGCCAGGGCACTAAAGAAGAAAGGCAATAAAGTGACCTGTTATTCGGAAGCCAGAAGCAAATTTTTACTTTACTGGAATGAAAAACTCGAAAAGGTATCGGATGAAGTAAGGTATGCCACAGCAGATGGCTCACTGGGATTTAAAGGTCACTCCCATGACCAGCTGATAACAGACCTGAATGCCGGAATGAAATATGACCGGCTCATAGCTGTTGGCTGTACTTTTATGATGTACCGGATCTCACAGGTTACTGAACCCTTTCAATTAAAGACAATTGTAAGCATGAATCCCATTATGATAGATGGCACCGGTATGTGCGGGGCCTGCAGGATAGAAGTAGATGGAACAACCAGATTTGCCTGTGTTGACGGCCCGCATTTCGATGGTCATAAAATTAACTGGGAGTTAATTCTTGCAAGGAGAAAAGCATATATAGAAGAAGAAACAATTGCTCAGGAGAGACATAACTATGGCCAAAGCTAGTCCAACAAAAACGCCTATGCGTGAACAACCTCCTGGTGAAAGGGTCAGGAATTATGATGAGGTGCCCTATGGTTATTCACCGGAGGAGGCTATCCTGGAAGCCCAACGCTGCCTGATGTGCAAAAAACCGAAATGTATCGACGGGTGCCCGGTCGAAATTGATATCCCTGGCTTCATAAAACATATAACAGAAAAGAACTTTAAGGAGAGCATCACCCTGCTTAAGGAAAAAAATATTCTTCCGGCCATCTGCGGTCGTGTTTGCCCGCAGGAAGAACAATGTGAAAAAGAATGCATCCTGGGAGTTAAAAATGAGCCTGTTGCCATCGGAAGGTTAGAGCGGTTCGTTGCCGATTGGGAAGCCGGGCAGGGTGAAGCTGAATTACCCCGCAAACCAAAATCAACCGGGAAAAAAATAGTGATCGTCGGGGCCGGGCCTGCCGGTATCACAGCGGCAGCTGACCTGGTCAGGCTGGGCCATAAAGTGGATATGTTTGAAGCACTTCACCAGCCCGGGGGAGTCCTTGTATATGGCATACCCGAGTTCAGGCTGCCAAAATCAATCGTGTTCAGGGAGATTAATTTCCTCGAACGGCTGGGCGTCAAGGTTTATACCGATCACGTTATTGGAATGATTAAAAGCATTGATGAGCTTCTTCAGGAGTATGATGCCGTATTTCTTGGCACGGGAGCAGGACTGCCTTGGTTTCTAAACGTCCCGGGTGAGAACCTGAATGGCATTTACTCTGCCAATGAGTACCTTACACGAGCCAACCTGATGAAGGCATATTTGTTCCCAAAATATAAAACCCCCATCATAAAAGGAAGAAGGGTGGCCACTGTCGGAGGAGGCAACGTGGCCATGGATTGTGCACGCACAGCCCTGCGCCTTGGCGCCGAAAAATCAATCATAGTTTACAGGAGATCAAGGCAGGAAATGCCTGCCCGGGAAGAAGAAATACATCATGCGGAACAAGAAGGTGTCATATTTAAACTACTCTCTAATCCCGCTGCTTTTCATAGCGGAGAAAATAACTGGGTCAGGGAGGTTGAATGCATAAGCATGAAACTTGGCGAACCCGATGAATCCGGGAGGAGAAGGCCTGTGCCAATTGAAGGTGCAAATTTCATAGTACCGATCGATGTAGTGGTTATCGCAATAGGGAACAGTCCCAATCCATTGATCCCCAATACAACGCCAGGAATTGAAACAGGTAAATGGGGAAATATTGTGACAGACCTTGAAACCGGCAAGACTTCAATGCCAGGTGTTTTTGCGGGAGGTGATGTGGCAACAGGTGCTGCTACTGTAATTCTGGCTATGGGTGCTGGCAAGATCGCCGCCAGGAGTATTCACGAATATGTTATGCACCATTGAATATCCGCCGGATAAATCCGATGTTTCAATTACCATTCAAGGCTTCCTTCCAGCCGGATATCATTGAGGTCTTCCTGGCTCAGGCCATGCCACCTGCATCCTTTTTTTGAACAAATATGAAAATCCACCAGTCGCCTTGTTGCACTCACAAGAACCCTGGCAACCACACTTCCACAATCTTCACACTTTAAATCATCCAGGATCAGGGACTTATCACAATGAAAACATTTTATATCACCAATGAATTCATCTTCGGGGATCAGAATTGTGGACCTGGACGTAAAAATATTCAGGTAAGGGCTCAACATTAAGAATCCGCTATCCTTTTCTCTATCTACTTTTAACTTTATAGAACCTTGTTCGATAAGGGATTTTTTACAGTGTGGACAGTATGACTGTAAAAAAGTCCCTGTCTTCATGATTTCAATTTTTTGTTCTTCCTCAGTCTTTGGACTTTTGTCTTTTTTCGGGATTGACATTTCTTCAACATAGGGTCGCTCATAATATCCGGAATCAATATATAATTTTTTGAGAGCAAATGAAAAGTCGACGAACTTTACCAAATGGTTCTTGCAGCCCACCCTTGAGCAGATACTGACATTCCCACCAACTTCAAGTTCAAATGGGATCATTGGAGCCTTGCACAGTTCACACTTTACTTTGCTTTGCAGTTGTGAATTGCAAGTGGGACAAAAAAGTTTAATTGTTTTGTTTTTCGTGATCTCAATGTCAGATAAATAATTATAGCTCTCCCATACAGAGCTGAAATGGATTAATCCCTCCTCATCACCACAACTTACTTTGATTTTGATGCTTGGAACATTATCCACATAACGGTCATCATCCATCAAGGATTGGCCACAGACCGGACACTTTACTCTTAACGAGACCAGGTTTAACATTTCGTCCATTTCCAGGTTTTTTGGTTTAGAGATAAATTTATGAATTAATGCAATGCATGTAAAGTCCTAAAACATGTTTTCCAATAGATAAAGAGCCTGAAACGAGTTGCTAATGACATAATTTTGTAACATGGTCATTCTGTCCCGCCGTGCCCCGCCGTGCCCCGCCGTGCCCCGATTACTCGGGGATTACTCGGGGATTACCCGGGGATTACCCGGGGAGTACCCGGGATCAGAATCTACTAGATCCTGAAACAAGTTCAGGATGACTAGATATCAATTATATTATGAATCTCAGTTCCTGAGTTCTGTGCTTCAGGATGACGTGATATTGAGATTTCAAACAGCCGCTTTTCCTTAAACAGTAACCTATTTTGCAAAATCCATGATCTCACCTATCGTTTTAAACTCCTTAATGAGTGAGATGATCTTTCTTACTTGTTCTTTGATATAACGGTCCATAGCGGAAGCTGCCTTTCTCCCGTCTCCCATCGCGAGAATGACCGTTGCTCCTCCCCTGACAATATCGCCTCCTGCAAAAATATCAGGGATTGAAGTCTGCATGGTATCCTTATTCACGTTGATCGTCCCCCACGAAGAGACATCTAATTCGGCCATGCTCTGAGGAATGATCGGATTTGGAGAAACGCCTATACTTACAACGACAGTATCCACTTCAATTTCATATTCTGAGCCTTCAATAGGGACAGGCCTCCTGCGGCCTGAGTCATCAGGTTCGCCCAGTTCCATTTTCTGGATCCTCATTTTATTGACCCTCCCTTTCTCATCAGCAAAATACTCAACCGGATTATTCAGGTTCAGAAATTCAATTCCTTCCTCCTTTGCATGTTTGATTTCCTCATTCCTGGCTGGCATTTCTTCGATTGAACGACGGTAGATAATAACTGACCTCTCTGCACCCAGTCTTTTAGAAATCCTGACGGCATCCATGGCTGTATTTCCTCCCCCAACGATGGCAACATTTTTACCACTGATCACCGGCGTATCATAGTCAGAATGAGCTGCTTTCATTAAATTAATCCGCGTAAGATATTCATTGGCAGAGTATATCCCGGTATAATTCTCACCGGGAATGTTCATGAAGTTTGGCAGTCCTGCACCACTTCCAACAAGGAATGCAGTAAATCCATCTTTCCGGAGATCTTCAACAGATGCCGTTTTACCAACAATAAAATTTGTGATGAACTTAACTCCCATCCTTTTCAGGATGTCAATCTCCACATCCACCTTGCTGTTTGGAAGCCGGAATTCAGGTATCCCATATTTTAAAACCCCTCCAATTTCGTGTAATGCCTCAAACACGGTAACATCGTATCCCATTTTTGCCATATCACCGGCAAAGGCCAATCCGGCCGGACCAGATCCTATGGAGGCTACCTTTATGCCATTGTATGCAGTAATTTCAGGCACTGAGATATTACCACTGTTTTGCTCGTAATCCGCGGCAAATCTTTCCAGATTTCCAATTGCAACAGGAGGTTTTTTTAACTTTTGAGGGTAAAAACATACCTGTTCACATTGAACCTCCTGTGGACATACCCGTCCACATACAGCAGGTAAAGCATTTGTTTCCTTCAGGACCTTCGCAGCATCTAAGAATTCACCCGCTTCGATCTTTTTGATAAACTTTGGGATATTGATACCTACAGGACAACCGGTAATACACGTTGGATTAGGGCAGTCAATACATCGCCGGGCTTCATGCATAGCCTGTTCTTCAGACAGCCCCAGGTTAACCTCTGTGAAATTTTTATTACGTTTATCCGGTTCCTGTTCAGGCATATCCAGACGTTCCAACTGGGTTCTATCCTTGTTTTTAAGTGTGCTGCGCAGTTCGACTCTCCACTCCTGTTCTCTCTCCTTTTTTAAATATTCCAGTAATCCTTCCATTTGCTAAGCTTTTCTGTATTTATTTACAAACTTTTCATAATCCACCGCTTCCTGTTCTTTATAGGTATTCAATCTCATTAACATTTCATCAAAATCAACCTGGTGGGCATCAAATTCAGGTCCGTCTACACACACGAACTTCGTCTTACCACCCACTGAAACCCTGCAGGCCCCGCACATGCCGGTACCATCAACCATTATAGTGTTTAAACTGGCCAGAGTAGGAATTTTGTACTTCTCAGTAAGCAGGGCAACAAATTTCATCATTATAGCCGGACCAACGGTAACTGCCAAATCTACCTTTTCCCGCTTAATCACCTCCTCCATTCCATTTGTAACCAATCCCTTTTTTCCGTATGATCCGTCATCGGTCACTATCACCACTTCGTCGGAATGCTGCCGCATTTGTTCTTCCAGTATGATCAACTCCTTTGTCCTTGCAGCCAGGACAGTAATCACTTTATTCCCGGCTTTTCCTAAAGCTTCTACAATAGGCAATAAAGGAGCAACACCTACACCTCCTCCTGAGGCAAGTACAGTTCCCACTTTCTCAATATGGGTCGGGTTGCCCAGGGGACCAACAATGTCGGATATGGCATCTCCAGGTTCCATATTACACAGTTTAATGGAACTTACACCGACTTTCTGAACAATGAGTGTTATGGTGCCTTTGTCA